>VGPQ01000106.1 GCA_016882555.1 Cyanobacteria bacterium M_surface_7_m2_040 | reverse complement strand
CTTGCGGATCGACAGGGCCGCCCCGCCGCGGGAATCGCCGTCGAGCTTGGTCAGCACCGCGCCGGTGATGCCCACCTGCTCATGGAAGGCGCGGGTGAGCTCGGCCGCTTCCTGGCCGATCATCGAATCGACGACCAGCAGCACCTCATCGGGCTGGGCAGCGGTGCGGATCCGCACCATCTCCTCCATCATCGCCGTGTCGATCTGGAGGCGACCGGCGGTGTCGATCAGCACCGTGTCGAAGTCTTCGGCCTTGGCCTTGGCGATGCCAGCGGCGGCGATGTCTTCGGGCTTGGCCTCGGCACCGAGGCTGAACACCTCGACGCCGATCTGGCCGCCCAGGGTCTGCAGCTGGTCGATGGCGGCGGGCCGGTAGACATCGGCGGCCACCAGCAGGGTCTTGCGGCCCTGGTCTTTCAGGTGCAGGCCGAGCTTGGCGGTGGCGGTGGTCTTGCCGGCGCCCTGCAGGCCGGCCATCAGCACCACCGAGGGCTCGCCGGGTTTGCCGCCGGCGGCCAGGGGGGCGTTTTCGCCGCCCATGGTCTCGACCAGCTGGTCGTGGACCACCTGAATGAACTTCTGATCGGGGCTGATGCCGCGCACCACCTCGGTGCCGACGGCCTTGCGCCGCACTTCATCGACGAACTCGCGCACCACCGGCAGGCTGACGTCGGCTTCGAGCAGGGCCCGGCGCACGTCCTTGAGCGCCCCCTCGACGTTGGTGTCGCTGATGGTGGCCTGGCCCCTGAGGCTCTTGACCGCCTCCTCAAACCGCTGCGAAAGCTCGTCGAACACCAGATCAGGGCCGTGAAGTGCTCCGATCGTAAAAACCGGCCGCTGGTTGCAGCCAGGATGTCCCTGACGGCCAAGCCCGGTTGGCCTCAGCTGCTGCGGCTGAAGGCCACGAGCCGCCAGGTCTGCCCATCGCGGGCGAACACGTAACGGTTCACCAGGGTGGTCGGCTCGGTGCGGGCGATCGTGTCGCCGGATCGACTGAGGCGGCTGTCGCTGTATTGGAGGCTGACCCGCACCGCCAAGCGGTTGGGGCTGCGCTCCAGCACCTCGAGCGCGGTGATGCTGGCGTCGACCTTCTGGGTCTCGCCCCGCGCGGCGTCGCCGCTGCGCTCGGCTTCCAGTCGTTGCACCTGCGGGTCGCGGGCCAGATCGCCCAGCGGCAGGCTGCTCTCACGGCCGGCCAGAACGGCAGCCTTGGCCGCCAGCCAGGCCTCCAGCAGCGCCTTGATCTGCGCGTCGCTGGGTTCGGCGACCGTCAACGGCAGTTCGGCGATCGCGGCAGTCAGCGGTGCTGGGGCCTTGGGCTTTGGTGCCGGTTGGCTTGGCTGGGCTGCCGGTTGCACGGCCAGGGGCTGGGGCTGACGCCAGGGTTGCCGCAACGCTATGGCGGCCACTCCGGCCAGCACGCCGGCACCCAGGGCCGCCGATGCTGCGATTCGCCAATCAGCCTGGCCGGGTCTGGGCAGCCACGATGGGCGCTCCCAGGCTGGCCCTGGCCACTGGGGCCACTGCCATGCATGCCAGAGGTCGCTCCACAGGGCGCTGAGCCTGCCGGGGAGGCCGGTGTTGTTGGCGTTGTCGTCGTCGTTGAGCGCTTCGTTGAGCGCTTCATCGGCATCGAGGCTCTGCTCGAGGTCCTCGTCGCTCAGCAGCGCCTCGGGGGGTGGGCTGTTCAGGGGGGGCTGGAGCCCAAGGCCTGAAAACAGACCTTCAAACGGATTGCCGCCGAACGGGTTGCTGCCGGCAGCCGCGGGCGATTCCGCGGCAGGGCCCACTGCAGCAGGATCCTTAGCCTCAATGAAGGCCTGCACGTCGCGATCGGCGAAATAGGCATCGAGGTCGGCCTCGGCGTCGAGATCGCGATAGCCCGGCAGCACATCGCGCTGCAACCAATCGCTGCAGTAGGCGCACAGCTGGGCCAGGGGATCGCTGCTCTGCTGGGAGGCCCAGGCCAGCAGCTCGGGACTGGCGCCCGCCTGGAAGCTCGCCTGCGCCCGCTCCACCTGGCCCAGCAAGAGCTGCAGGGCCGCCTTGAGGGTTTCGGTGCCGCGCTGGTTGCTGGCTTCGAGCCGGCCCAGGGCTGCGGCGATGCGATCGGGTTTGCGCTGCACAAACCCTGAAGCGGTCAGCGCCGTGGTGGCGAGAAAGTCGGCAGCGGCAGAGGCCTCGGCCCAGGCGGTGAACAGATCCACCTGCTCCTGCACGGTCAGAAAGCCACGGATCTGCTTGAAGAAGGTCTGGAATTCCTCGCGGCTCAGGTGCCGGTCGGCGCTGCCTTCCAGGCCGCCGCGCGCCTGCACCAGGTCGGCCAGCAGCCGCAGACCTTCGCTGCGTTCAGCCGTGGCGGTGAGCGGCCTGCTCAGCAGGTCGAGCACGCGGTAGGGGCCCAGCGCCTCGAAGGCTTCGCCCAGTTGCTGGCGCAGCTGCGGCAGCTGGCCCATGCGCTGCAGCAGCTGCTGACCCTGCTGCAGCACCTGGGCGGCCGCTTCGTAGCGGCGCTGGCTTTGCAGCTCCTGGGCCGCGGCCAGGGCGGCCTGGGCTGCCACCAGGGTGAGGTCGCTTTCGCGGCTGCTGCCCAGGGCCGGCGCGCGCGGGGGCTGCAGGCAGCGGCTGGCCAGTTCAAAGCATTCCAGCGCCTGGCCGGCTTCCAGCAGCAGCAGCAGACCACCCACCTCCAGGCTGCTGGGGATGTCGAGGGCAGGGATCACGCCGCCGCCACTGCTCAAGGTGGTGAGGTCCGTTTCATACCTGCGACGGCGTTCGCTGTCGCTGAGCAGATCAGCACTGCTGCGCAGCAGCTCGGCACGCGCATCCAGGGCGTCCAGGCTGTAGCCATCGGTTGGCACCCGATCGAGCCGTTGCTGCAGCATCTGCAGGGCGGCCTGCGCGTCGGTGGTCGGACTCACTCCGAGCAGGCGGAAGTGATCGATCGGCAGTTCCAACCCGGGTCGCTGACTCGGCGCTGACTGTAAGCAGTGTCAACGGTTTTGGCTCGCCAGCGTGCGGAAGTTGTGAATGGACCCCGTACAGTTGACTGATGACCCAGGCAGACATGAGCCGAGATCTCGCGGCCGCCTCAGGTGCCCCCGCCTGCTCGGCCGACTCCACCCATGTGGCAGGCCCCCACGCCGAGCGGCTGGAGAACCTGTATCCCGCGACGCCAGCGGTGGTGAGCCGCGACGAGGGCCTGATGCTCTACCGCGACATGGTTCTTGGTCGGCGCTTCGAAGACAAGTGCGCCGAGATGTATTACCGCGGCAAGATGTTTGGCTTCGTGCACCTCTACAACGGGCAGGAAGCGGTCAGCACCGGCGTCATCAAGGCGATGAAGGCCCAGCACGACTGGTTCTGCAGCACCTACCGCGACCACGTGCACGCCCTCAGCGCCGGCGTGCCGGCCCGCGAGGTGATGAGCGAGCTGTTCGGCAAGGAAACCGGTTGCAGCAAGGGGCGGGGCGGCTCCATGCACCTGTTCTCCAAGGAGCACCATCTGCTGGGCGGCTATGCCTTCATCGGCGAGGGCATTCCGGTGGCCCTCGGCGCCGCGTTCACCAGCCGCTACAAGCGCGACGCGCTCGGTGACGCCAGCAGTGATGCGGTCACCGCCGCCTTCTTCGGCGATGGCACCTGCAACATCGGTCAGTTCTACGAGTGCCTCAACATGGCGGCCCTGTGGAAGCTGCCGATCCTGTTTGTGGTGGAAAACAACAAGTGGGCCATCGGCATGGACCACAACCGCGCCACCAGTGACCCCGAGATCTGGCGCAAGGCCGCAGCCTTCGGCATGGCCGGTGAAGAAGTCGATGGCATGGATGTGCTGGCCGTGCGCGCAGCCGCCCAGCGCGCGATCGAGCGGGCCCGGGCGGGTGAGGGCCCGACCCTGCTCGAATGCCTCACCTACCGCTACAGGGGCCATTCCCTGGCCGACCCCGATGAGCTGCGCGCCGAGGCCGAGAAGGAGTTCTGGGCCAAGCGTGATCCGATCAAGCGCCTGGCCGCCCAACTGATCGAGCAGGCCCTCGCCAGCGCCGAGGAGCTGCAGGCGATCGACAAGGAGATCGATGCCGAAGTCGCCGATTGCGTCGACTTCGCCCTGGCCGCGCCGGAGCCCAAGCCCGAGGAGCTCACCCGCTACATCTGGGCCGAAGACTGAACCGGCGTCGAGCCTTCAGAGATTGCTGGGCATGCGCCGGGTCAGGTTGCGCAGCTTGCGCAGGGCCTTGAGCTCCACCTGGCGCACCCGTTCGCGCGAGACATCGAGCATGCGCCCGATCTCGGCGAGGGTGTGGCGCTCTTCGCCATCGAGCCCGAAGCGCAGGTGCAGCACATGGCGCTCCTGATCGCTCAGGTGGCTGAGCCAGCGGCCGAGCTGCTCCTGGTGGATGCCCCTCTCCACCCGATCGAGCGGTTCTTCATCGGGGTTGTCGGCGATCAGGTCGCCGAGGAAGCTGCGGCCTTCATCTCCATTCACCGGTGCATCCAGGCTGGAGGTGGTGAGGGCCTGGCGCAGCAGGCCGTCCAATTCTTCGATGGGCATGTCCATGGCTTCAGCGATTTCGCTGCGGCTGGGCATGGCGCCAAGCTTGTGTGCCAGATCCAGGCTCACCTTGCGGATGGCGCTGAGCCGCTCCCCCAGGTGCACCGGCAGCCGGATCGTGCGCGACTGGCAGGCGATCGCGCGCGTCATCGACTGGCGGATCCACCAGAAGGCGTAGGTGGAAAACTTGTAGCCGCGGGTTGGGTCGAATTTCTCGACGGCCCGCTCGAGCCCGAGTGACCCTTCCTGGATCAGATCCAGCAGTTCCAGCCCCTTGCCCTGGTATTTCTTCGCGACGCTGACCACCAGGCGCAGGTTGGCCTTCATCATTCGCGCCTTGGAGCGACGCCCGATGCGAATCGTTTTGCGTTCCTTCTCGCTGAAGTCGCGCTCTCCCGCCTCCAGCAGCTGCATCATGGCCTGCACCTGATTGCCGAGCTCGATCTCCTCCGCGGCAGTCAGCAAGGGCTCACGGCCGATGGTGGCGAGGTACCAGCTGATCGGATCGCTGCCGCGACGGCGTGCGCTGTCGCTCCCTTGCAGCGTTGAGGCGCTCATCGCCACTCCTGATGGAAGGCTACGACTATCCCTCTGAAGTTTGCGAAACAGCTGTGACTTCAGCAACGCTTTAGCTTTGGATTGCAATTCAATACAAAACAAGCGTTCCAGTGTTCGATCGCATGTGGCAGATCGATTGCGGGGCAGTGGTTCTGCCGCTGATTTGATTGTGTTGCTTTGCAGTTATTGGCGGTTGGTTTGCGTTGGCAAATGCTGGCAAAGCTGCATTGCAACGGCGGCAGGGGCGGTGCTGCTGCCAGGTGTGCGGCTGCAGCGCAGTCCGGCGGCTGCATGCTCCGCCGCGGCTGCCGCCAGCCAGGCTGCATCGCAGCGTCGACCGCTGGCCAGGGCCATCGCTCCCTTGGCGGCGGCGTAGCCGGCCAGCACGTCTCCCAGGCCGGCGCGGGCGCTGGCGGCCGCCGCCGCCAGCAGCTGCCAGCGCTGACCCTCGGGGGAGGCGATCACGCTGCGTGCTCCCTTGAGCAGCACGGCCACACCGCTGTCGGCAGCGGCCTGTTGGGCGGCCTCCAGGGGAGGGTGGTCGGCCCATTGGGGCCATAGCCGCGCAAATTCACCA
>VGPQ01000105.1 GCA_016882555.1 Cyanobacteria bacterium M_surface_7_m2_040 | reverse complement strand
AGCCGGTGGGTCAGCTGATCCAAGGGGGGGCAGCCCCCGGCAGCGCCGAGGTGCAGCAGCTGCGCGACAGCGGCAACCGCATCAAGCAGCAGGTGGCGGTGCTCGAAGAGGAAGAAAAAGCCCTGGAGGCTCGCCTGCGCGAGCACCTGCTCAGCTTTCCCAACCTGCCCTCTGCCGACACGCCGGAGGGAGCCAACGAAACCGACAACGTGGAGGTGAGCCGCTGGGGCGAGCCACGCCTGGCGGCTGCCGGCGAAACGCTCGAGGAGCATTGGCAGATCGCTGAACGGCTGGGTCTGTTTGAAAGCGAACGCTCGGTGCGGATCGCCCAGAGCCGCTTCGTGACGCTGCTGGGTCAGGGAGCACGGCTGGAGCGGGCCCTGATCAATTTCATGCTCGATCTCCACAGCGGCCGCGGCTACCAGGAGGTGTTGCCGCCGATCCTGGTCAACAGCGCCAGCCTCATCGGTTCGGGCCAGCTGCCCAAGTTTGCTGAGGAGAGCTTCCGCTGCGCCGATGACGACCTCTGGCTGACCCCCACCGCCGAGGTGCCGGTGACCGCGCTGCACCGGGGCGAGGTGATCCCGGCTGAGCAGCTGCCGCTGAAATACGCGGCCTACACTCCGTGTTTCCGGCGTGAAGCGGGCAGCTACGGCCGCGACACCCGCGGCCTGATCCGCCTGCACCAGTTCAACAAGGTGGAGCTCTACTGGTTCTGCAGGCCCGAGGAGTCGGCCGCGGCCCATCAGCAGATCACCGCCGATGCCGAAGCGGTGCTGCAGGCGCTTGAGCTGCCCTACCGCACGATCGAACTCTGCACCGGCGATCTCGGCTTCTCGGCAACGCGCACCTATGACCTGGAGGTGTGGTTGCCGGGCGCGGGCGCCTACCGCGAAATTTCGAGCTGCAGCGTCTGCGGCGACTTCCAGGCGCGCCGCAGCGGCATCCGCTTCAAAGACGGCAAGAGCACCCAGCTGGTGCACACCCTCAATGGCAGTGGGCTGGCCGTGGGCCGCACCATGGCCGCCCTGCTCGAAACCGGCCAGCGGGCCGATGGCTCGGTGCAGCTGCCGCCGGCACTGGTGCCCTACTTCGGCAAGCCAAGCCTCGAGCCGGCATGAACCGGCGCGAGCTCGCCGCCGACTTCCCGCTGCGGTTCCTGCTGCTGGCGGCGGCGGCCGTCGTGTTGCAGCAGCTGCTGCCGACCCAGGCCATCGCCAGCGCCTGGCTGGCCTGGATCAGGCTGGCCGTGGATCTCTTGGTGATCTACGCCGGCCTGCTGCTGCTTGGCTGGCTGCTGCTCGAGCTGCCCACAAGGCTGTGGGGCTGGCGCGGACCCTCGAAGATCCTGCGCGATCTGCTGATCCTGCTGATCGGCGCCGCCATCACCGTGGTGGTGGTGCAGCAGCGCGGCCAGGTCAACCTGGTGGGCCTGGTGACCACCTCGGCCGTGCTCACGGCCGTGATCGGCCTGGCGGCCCAGGAAACCCTCAAGGATCTGTTTGCGGGCATCACCCTGCAGCTCGATCCACCCTTTCGCGAGGGCGATTGGATCGACCTGGGCGAGGTGCGCGGCATGGTCACCCAGCTCACCTTGATGAACACCCACCTGAGCGCCATGGATGGGGGGCAGATCGTGCTCTCCAACAGCACCGTGGCCCAGGAGACCCTGCGTCGCTTCCGGCCGGGGCAGGCGGTGGGCACCCGCTTGAGCGTGGGCCTCGACTACAGCCTGCCGCCCAGCGAAGCGCTGGCGCTGCTGCGGCGCGTGCTGAACCTGCATCCGGGCGTGCTGGAGGCTCCAGCGCCTCAGGTGTGGGTGGGGGCCTATGGCGCCAGTGCCATCAACTACGAAATCCTGGCGTTTCAGCGCGAACTCGGCGACCGCGCCGCCTTCAGCCTGCGCAGCGACCTGCTGGAGCAGATCTGGTATGCGCTCGAGCGCTCAGGTCAAAGCGTGCCCTTCCCGGTGATGGAGCTGCGTCGCCGCAGCCCGCACCCCCACGCCAGTAGCCTCGATTTCAGCCGCGCCGGCGCCCAGGAGCGCGCCGAGCTGCTGGCGCTCAATCCGCTGCTGGCGCCGCTCAGCCGTGAGCAACTGCAGCAACTGGCGCCGCTGACGCGCTGCCTTCGCTTTGCCAGCGGTGAGGTGATCGTGCGCGAAGGCGACCCGGGCGACGCCCTGTTTCAGGTGGTCAGCGGCCGCGTCGAGGTGCAAAAGCACAACCCAGGCGGCGAGCCCTTGCCCGTGGCCCAGCTGAGCAGCGGTGATGTGTTCGGGGAAATGACCGTGTGCCTCGGCGAACTGCGCAACGCCACCGTGCGCGCCACCGAGCAAACGGTGCTGCTGGAGGTCGAACGCAGCGACCTGCTGCCGCTGATCGACTCCGACCCGGAGCTGCTGGAGCGCATCGCCACCCTGGTGAGCGAGCGCCGCAGCCGCCTGGAGATGGTGTCATCCAGCCTGGGTGCCAGCCGCGACAGCCTGCTGCTGCGCATGCGGCAGTTGTTTGGCAACCTCGGCCAGCACAGCAGCTAGGGTCCAACGACGACCATCGGGCCGGCATGGGTGTTCTGACTGCGCTGGCAATCCTGGCCGGTTTGATCGTGGTGCATGAAAGCGGCCACTTTCTGGCGGCCACCCTGCAGGGCATTCGCGTCAGCAGCTTTTCGATCGGCTTCGGGCCGGTGCTGGTGCAGCGGCGGGTGCGGGGCGTGCAATTCGCCCTGCGGGCGATTCCCCTGGGGGGCTTCGTCGGCTTTCCCGACGACGACGAGAGCAGCACGATTCCGGCCGACGACCCCAACCTGCTGCGCAACCGACCGTTGCCGCAGCGGGCCCTGGTGATCGCCGCCGGCGTGCTGGCCAACCTGCTGCTGGCCTGGCTGGTGCTGGTGGGCCAGGGCTTCAGCCTGGGCATCCCCGCAGGCTTCAGCCCCACGGCCGGGGTCCTGGTCAGCGGCGTGCAGAGCGGCCAGCCGGCAGCCAGTGCCGGGCTGCGCAGCGGGGATCGCATCATCCGCCTCAATGGCACCGGCATCGGCGGCGGCCAGGGCGCCGTGCAAGACCTGGTGAGCACCATCCAGGGAGCCCCCGGCCAGAACCTGAGGCTCGAGATCCGCCGCGCCGATCAGACGCTGAAGCTGCAGCTCAGGCCCGACGATCTGGGCGGCAAGGGGCGCATCGGTGCCCAGCTGCAGCCCAGCGGCCTGGAGCTGTTCAGGCCGGCCCGGGGGCCGGGCGAAGTGCTGCGCCAGGCCTCCGCCGACTGGGCCCTGCTGCTGCGCCGCACGGTCGATGGCTTCGCCACCTTGATCACCCATTTCGGGGCCACGGCCTCGCAGGTGTCGGGGCCGGTGAAGATCGTTGAGATGGGGGCCAGCCTGGCCCACCAGGGCGGCGGCAGCCTGGTGGCCTTCACCGCCCTGATCTCGATCAACCTGGCCGTGCTCAACGCCCTGCCCCTGCCCCTGCTCGATGGCGGTCAGTTTGTGCTGCTGCTGCTGGAAGGCGTTCGGGGCCGGCCCCTGCCCCAGCGCTTTGAGCTGGCGTTCATGCAGTCGGGGTTTGTGTTTCTGGTGGGCCTGAGTCTGGTGTTGATCGTCAAGGACACCAGCCAGCTGGCCGTGGTCCAGCAGTTGCTTGGCCGTTGAGCAATCCCCAGCAGGCCGCGCGATAGAATGTCGGGCTACTCCTTGAGATCAACCGGGCCGGATGGCGAAGAAGTCGATGATTGCGCGCGATGTGAAGCGCAAGAAGATGGTGGAGCGCTTCGCCGCCAAGCGCGCTGCCCTCAAGGCAGCCTTTGAGGCCGCTGCCGATCCGATGGAGCGCCTCGAGATCCACCGCAAGATGCAGGCCCTGCCGCGCAACAGCGCCCCCAGCCGCCTGCGCAACCGCTGCTGGGCCACCGGCAAACCCCGTGGTGTGTACCGCGACTTCGGCCTCTGCCGCAACCAGCTGCGCGAACGGGCCCACAAGGGCGAGCTCCCCGGCGTGGTCAAGTCGAGCTGGTGAGTGGGGCTGGGTCAGCCCATCGCTGCACCATGGCTGCCCAAGTGCACCAACAGCTCAGTGAGGAAGCGTCCAAAACGGGCGCTTTTTTATTGCCAATCGCGCCAATGATGCCGGCCGTTCGGCACGAGCAGCCACGCGTCAAAGCATGAAAAAACCCGGAAGTCCTGCAGCCCAAGGGCCTCGGATGCGAGAATGGGTTCTGACAAAAAGGACATAAAGCCCAGTGCAAGGACAAACTCAGTCGATCTCCTTCGATGGTCGGGAGATCCGGCTGACCACCGGACGCTTTGCCCCCCAGGCAGGGGGCTCTGTGATGGTCGAATGCGGTGACACCGCCGTGTTGGTCACCGCCACCCGCAGCGGCGGGCGCGAAGGCATCGATTTTCTGCCCCTGATCTGCGATTACGAAGAGCGGCTCTATGCCGCCGGTCGCATTCCGGGGAGCTTCATGCGGCGTGAAAGCCGCCCCCCCGAGCGGGCCACCCTGATCGCCCGCCTGATAGACCGGCCGATGCGGCCCCTGTTTCCTGGCTGGATGCGCGACGACCTGCAGATCGTCGCCACCTGCCTGTCGCTGGATGAACGGGTTCCCCCCGATGTGCTGGCGGTGACCGGCGCCTCGTTGGCCACCCTGCTGGCCAAGATCCCCTTCCACGGCCCCATGGCGGCGGTGCGGGTGGGCCTGCTGGGCGATGACTTTGTGCTCAACCCGAGCTACCGCGAAATTGAGCGCAGCGACCTCGATCTGGTGGTCGCGGGCACACCTGCTGGCGTGATCATGGTGGAAGCCGGTGCCAATCAGCTGCCCGAGCAGGATGTGATCGAAGCGATCGACTTCGGTTACGAAGCCGTCAGCGAATTGATCAAGGCCCAGCTCGATCTGCTCAAGAGCGTGGGCATCGAGCAGGTGATCCCCGAGCCCAAGGCTGACGACGACACCCTGCCCAAGTTTCTGGACAAGGAATGCAGCAAGGGCATCGGTGAGGTGCTCAAGCAGTTCTCCCTGAGCAAGGGCGAGCGCGACGAGAAGCTCGATGCGCTCAAGGCCGAGGTGGCCGCCAAGATCGAGGGCCTCAAAGACGACGACGCCATCAAGGTGGCCGTGAGCTCCAACGGCAAGGCCCTCGGCAACAGCTTCAAGTCCCTGACCAAGAAGCTGATGCGCGCCCAGATCGTGAACGACGGCGTGCGGGTCGACGGCCGCAAACTCGATGAGGTGCGGACGATCCAGGCGGCCGCCGGCGTGCTGCCCAAGCGGGTGCATGGTTCGGGGCTGTTCCAGCGGGGCCTCACCCAGGTGCTCTCCTGCGCCACCCTCGGCACCCCCAGCGACGCCCAGGAGATGGATGACCTCAATCCGTCGACCGAGAAGACCTACCTGCACCACTACAACTTCCCCCCCTATTCGACCGGCGAGACCCGGCCGATGCGCAGCCCCGGCCGCCGCGAGGTGGGACACGGCGCCCTGGCCGAGCGGGCCCTGGTGCCCGTGCTGCCGGCCAAGGAATCCTTCCCCTACGTGCTGCGGGTGGTCTCGGAGTGCCTCAGCTCCAATGGCTCCACCTCAATGGGCTCGGTGTGCGGCAGCACCCTGGCGCTCATGGATGCCGGTGTGCCCCTCAAGGCACCGGTGAGCGGCGCCGCCATGGGCCTGATCAAGGAGGGCAGCGAGGTGCGCATCCTCACC
>VGPQ01000104.1 GCA_016882555.1 Cyanobacteria bacterium M_surface_7_m2_040 | reverse complement strand
GGCTTCAAGGCCCCGATCGCCGGTGTCTTCTTTGCCTTTGAAGGCAGCTTCAGCGGCCTGGGGGGGCGGCCCAGCCTGCGGGCGGTGCTGGTGGCGGCCATCACCTCCACCCTGGTGGTGCAGGTGGGGCTGGGCGATGCACCGATCCTGCGGTTGCCGGCCTACGACGTGCGCTCCCTGTGGGAGCTGCCGCTTTATCTGGGTCTGGGGGTGCTGGCCAGCGCCCTGTCGTGGGCCCTGATCAACCTGCTGGCCCTGGGGCGCGACACGCGCTTGCAGGCCGTGTTGCGGCAGCTGCCCGTGGGCCTGCCCGGAGCCATTGGTGGCCTGGCGGTGGGCGTGATCGCGCTCGAGTTTCCGCAGGTGCTCAGCGTCGGCTACGACACGATCGAGGCGCTGCTGGGCAATGGTGGCGGCATCCCCGTGCTGACGCTGGTGCTGCTGCTCGGGGCCAAGTTGCTGGCCACCGGCGTCAGCAACGCCTCGGGCTTTGTGGGCGGCGGCTTTGCCCCCTCGCTGGTGCTGGGTGCCGTGCTGGGAAGTTCCTACGGCCAGCTGCTGGGGGAGGGAGGCCTGCATCTGGCGGTGGCGGCCCCGCCGGCCTACGCCATGGTGGGCATGGCGGCGGTACTGGCCGGCAGCGCCCGGGCTCCCCTCACCGCCCTGATCCTGCTGTTTGAACTCACCCGCGACATTCGCATTGTGCTGCCGTTGATGGCAGCAGCGGGCCTCAGCGCAGCCCTGGTGGAACGCTGGCAGGGGTTGCAGGACCCGGGGCTGCTCGGTCCGGATCCGATCGAGGAGGAACGCCGCGCCCGGCTGGCCAGCCTGCCGGTGAGCGAGGCCCTCGAACCGGAGGCGCCCCTGCTGCTGGATGCCGGCACGGCGGCCGCCGCGGCCCTCACCTGCCTGGTGGAGGCGCACGGCCATTGCCTGCTGGTGCTGGAGGGGCCCTGGGTCATCGGCCTGGTGACCCTGGCCGACCTGCAGCGGACTCTCAGCCGCCCCAATCCCCAGGCCGTGCTGCGCGACTGCGTGCGCAACGATCTGCTGTGGCTACCTCTCAGCGCTCAATTGGCGCAGCTGGAGGACCAACTGGAGCCCAACGGCCTCAGGCAGCTGCCCGTGTTTGACGTGACCGCCTCGGGGACCGCTGCCCTACCCCATGGGTTGCCGCGCCATGGCCTGGCCGCCAAGGACCTGGTGGGCCTGGCCAGCCGCGATGGCAAGGCCAGGGCCCTGGCCCGGCAGAATCTGCACTTAAACCTGAGCGCTGTTCAGCCCGCATGAAGGGTGCTGAAGTGATCGTTCAAGGTCTCAGCCGCGGGATCGACGGCCGTCAGACGCGCGAGGATCCGTTGCAGATCCAGGTCCGACAGCTCACCGTCGCGGCCCCACTTCAAAGCCGTGTGCTCCGCCCCCCGTTGGCAGCCGTTCTGGGGGCTGGATGAGGGGAATGAAGCCGGGCTCACGACAGGACTATGCTGGAGCCGAAACCATAGGGGGCTCCCAGGCCCTGAGATGGTCTCTCCAGCAGATCTGCAGATTGTCTTAGGGGTTGGTTGGGATCAGTTCACCAGCTTGGCGTCGATCTGCTGCAGATAGCGCTGTTCGCACTCCTTGATGATGCGCACGGCTTCGGCGGTGTCGAGGAAGCCATTCACCTTGCAGGTGCCGGGCTTCTTGAGATCTTTATAATGCTCCCAGTAGTACTTGGTCTCCTTGAGCCAGTGCTCACCCAGCTGGGTGAAGCTATAGATGTGATCCATGCGCTTGTCGTCGGCCAACACCGCGATCACCTTGTCGTCAACTTCGCCGCCGTCATCGAAGGTCATGATCCCGATGATGCGGGCCTCGACCAGCGAGCCGGGGATCAGGGGCTCGGTCACACCGACGATCTCGATGTCGAGCGGGTCACCATCTTCGTCCCAGGTGCGGGGGATGCAGCCGTAGGCGAACGGGTAGGCGAGCGAGGAATAACCAACGCGGTCCAGCTTGAGATGGCCGGTTTCGGTGATCAGCTCGTACTTGTTGATCGTCATCGAATTGAGCTCAACGATGGCGTTGAGCCGCAGCTCGCCCTCGTCGGCAAAGGCCGGCAGCACATGCAGCAGGTTGAGCATGGTGCGGCTGGGGGCGTGGTCGATGTTGGCCATGGGCGGCGTGGGCACTCCGGGAGCAGGCCGTGATCTTAAGGACTGGTCTCCAGCCGCTCCAGCTGGCGGACCAGATGGTCCAGGAACGGTTGGGCCTGCAAGGCTCTGCCGCTCACCTGCTGGACCAGTTGCTCAGCGTTGACCCGGCGCCCCAGGGGCCAGACGTGCTGGGCGAGCCAGCCCTGCAGCACGCTCTCCTGGGCCGCTGCGATCAGGCCATCGAGGCTGCCCAGATCCCTGGCCATGGCTTCGGCGAGCTGGGCGCTGATCAGATGGCCCAGGGCATAGGAGGGGAAATAGCCGAACAGCCCCTCGGCCCAATGGATGTCCTGCAGACAGCCCTCAGAGTCGCTCTGGGGCTGAAGTCCCAGCAGCTCCAGCATCCGCTGGTTCCACTGCTGGGGCAGGTCCTCCACCGGCATCTCCTGCTCGAGCAGAGCCAGCTCCAGCTCAAAGCGCAGCACGATGTGCAGGCAATAGCTGAGTTCGTCGGCCTCCACACGGATCAGGCCGGGCCGCAGGGGGTTGAGGGCGCGCCAGAAGCCGAAGGAACCGCCCCAGGGATCGCTGGCTGATCCGCCACCCAGGCCGGTGCAGAAGCGGAGATGCCAGCGCTCGGCAAAGGCGCGGCTGCGGGCCACGCGACACTCCCAGAACAGCGACTGGGATTCGTGCACCCCCATGGAGGTGGCCTCGCCAAGCGGCCAGGGGAAGTAGTGGTCACCTAAGCGGGGCAGGCCCTGCTCATAGAGCGAGTGGCCCCACTCGTGGGCCGTCGCCAAAAAGGCCGAGAGAGGCTGATCCGGCACCACCCGCGTGGTGATGCGGAAATCCTGGGGGCCCAGGGTGCAACTGAACGGGTGGGCCGAGCGGGAGCGCTGGCAGCGCGCCGGGTCATAGCCCCAACTGTCGAGCAGTTCGGTGCAGAGCTGCTCCTGCAGGGCCTCCGGCACCATGGCAGCGCCGGTCGACGCCGCAGCGTCCGGAGCCTGAACCGATGCCGCCCGCTCCAGCAGCGCTGGCAACGCGGTCTTAAGGGGTAAGAAGAGCTCCTCGAGGCGGGCTTTGCTGATGTCCGGCTCAAAGGGTTGGGCCAAAATTTCCCAGGGGCTGCGGGCCACCGGTTCGGCGGCGGCCAGCTGGCTGGCCTGCTGGCGGCGCAGGGCGATCAGCTCCTTGAGGGCCGGCGCAAAAGCGGCGAAGTCATTGCGGGCACGGGCGTCCTGCCACACCGCATTGCCGCGCGACTGGGCCTTGGCCAGGGCGCTCACCAGCTGCGGATCCAGGCAGCGCTGACGCTCCAGCTCAAGCCGCAGCAGCGCAAGGTTGCGGCGGCGCTCGGGTGGGGCATCGGCGCCCAGCTCGCTCTCAGCTGCCGCCACCAGCTCGTCGTAGTCCGCACTGCTCTGCCGCTGGTGCAACTGGCCGGCCAGCAGGGCCAGCTGCTCCCCCCGCCAGGCCGCACCGGCGGCCGGCATCACCGTGTTCTGGTCGTAATAGAGGGCGCTGCTGATCGAGCCCAGCAGACGGGTCTGGTGCAGGTGCTGATGCAGCCGCTCAAAGGCAGAAGACATGACCATCAATGGGGGAGCGTCTGTAGCGACCGGGCGCGTTGCAGCAGGGTCTGCTGGGTGGCGGCAAACACCGCGGACGCCTCGGCGGCCGAGCGACCGATGCAGGTCATGCCGAGCTTGCCGTATTCCGAGAGGCAACCGAGCAGATGAAACACACTGCCCCGCAGGTGAGCCGGATCAAAATGCAGGCCGGCTTCGGCCACGATGTCGATCAGATCCTCGGGCAGCAAACCCCGCAGTGCCGGATCGCTGAAGGTGTCCGTGGCTTCGTAGTGCAGCGGCTCGCCGGTGGGTGAGCGGTACAGACCGCTCTGGTGGTCAAGCGCACCGGCGGTGATGGCACTCAGCGCCAGATAGGGGTGCGTGGTGCCCCCCTGGCGCAGGTTGACCTCGATCGCCTGCACATCCCAGCGATCGCCCAGGCGGCGCGCGATGAAATCGACCGCATAGCGCTCCAGCGCCCCCTCGGCCGCCAGCGCTTCGCCGATCGCCTGGCCGTAGCGCATCAGCTCCAACCGGTAGGCGTTGTCGCAGGGAAAGCGACAACCCTGGTAGGTCTGCCCGCTCACACCGCCGAGCACCTGCTCGTGGGTCGACACCAGCTCGACGCGCGCCTGACCCGTGCTGCCCGGGGGATGGATGGTGCCCTGCACGCTCGGTGAGCTGAGCGCCTCACCGCCGTCGAGCCAGGCCTCAACCAAGGCCCCCTGCTGCGCCATCAGGGTGAACCAGTCGGGGGCGGGCATGGGCAGGCTGTCGAGGGACTGGCGCAAAACCCGACGCCGTTCGGGGCTGCTGAGCCCAGCCAGATCAAGCGGAGCGAAGTCAAGCGGTGCATTGCCTTCGCCGCTGAAGCCCTCGTTGAGCTTGACCACACAACGGTTGAGCTGGGGATGGCTCTCCCACAGCTCGGCGATGGCCTCAGCCAGGGCATCGGGGTTGTGCACCAGGGGCGAGCCCGGCGGATGGGGCACGCCGCAGCGCGCAAACAGCTCGCGACTGCCGGCCTTGCTGCCCCAGTACCCCAGGGCCGGATCGGTGCCCAGCAAGGGAATCTGCAACCGCTCGGAGAGCTGTTTCTCCAGCTCGGTCACCACAAAGCAGCTGATGAAACTGCGGCCCGGGCGCATCAACTCGGCGATGCGGGCCAGCAGGGCCGGGCGCTCCAACAGCTTCTCGGTCAGTGGACGGTCCGAAGCATCGTCGGTGTCGAGCAGGTGCAGCCGACGGCGAGCGTGGGAGGCGGGCACCCCCGGCAACAGCTCCAGCACTGCATCGACCACCAGATCGGCCAGGGGCTTGCTGGTGGCATAGACCATGCGCACCCCCGGATCACGCAGCCGGATCAGGGAAAACAGCTGCCGCTCCTCGTAGAGGTGGGCGCCCTTGATCTGGGCCATCTGGCCCCGCTCCAGCGACAGCGAGGGCACCACGAGCACATCGACATCGGGCCCCTGGCCGATGGTGACGTCACCCCAGAGCGGTTGCAGATCGGTCTGGAGGTCGCGAAAGCTGCGGCCGGCCGCGGTCTGAGACGTTGTGTTCATGGGGGCAGAAGCTCTCTGGGCACTAGCTCGGCGTGCCAGTCCGAGCAGCACCCTCACTCTGGGTCAGATCGCAGCGGTTTCGCCGAATCACTGCAGCGCTGGGGCACCGAGAAGCAGCCCAGGCTTGCCTTAGAAGAAGGGAGCAACCATGCGCGACCCGCACCTAGAGAGGATCAACAACCGGATCGATCATCTGATCGATGACCTGACGGTGCTCAAGGGCCTTGAACGCTCGGGGTCTGACGTCAGCGCCTACATCCAGAGCGTGTCCCAGGAACTCAAACGGTTGCAGCAACGCAAGCAGGACCTGCCCCTGATGCCCCAGGCCCCGGCCCAGGCCCAGGACGTCAGCGATCGGTGAGCTGCCGCGCTGGCGTCATTTCTTGCGGCAATAGCCGCCGCCCACATTCATCAACCCCGCGGGACAGGGTTGCCCGTT
>VGPQ01000103.1 GCA_016882555.1 Cyanobacteria bacterium M_surface_7_m2_040 | reverse complement strand
GTTTGCCCCCCTGATCACCGCGCTATCGGCGCAGGCGCGTCTATATCTGCAGCAGCTGGGGTTCGATCTGGCTCAGGTGGCACTGCACATTCAGCGTTGCTGGCCGGTGCTCAGCGAGGCTGATCAGGTGGTGGGGCGGCATCACCACCCCAATGCCCATTTGAGTGCGGTGTACTACCTCAGCGGGGATGGCAGCGGTGATTGCGGTTGCCTGCGCTTCTGGCCCCAGCGCCAGCTCAATGAACTGGTGCCTGGGATGGCCGTTGGCCACGGCGGACCGTTGGGTCCCTCCAGCTGGACCCAGCCATGGGTGGATGTGGCGCCGCGCGCAGGTCTGCTGCTGCTGTTCCCCTCCTGTCTGGATCACGCGGTGCTGCCCAATGCCAGCAGTGATGCACTGCGGGCCTCGATCAGCCTCGACCTGGTGCTCACCGCTGCAGCCGAGGCGACCGACCCCGGCGAGTATCTGGCCCCCCACCCCAGCCACTGGCAGCAGTTGTGAGCGGGATGCCGCGCAGCCCGGAAGACTGAGCTGGGAGGATGGGGCGGTGAATTCCGACGGCTGTGAGCGAGTCCACCACGTTTCAGGTCACCGCTACCTTTGAGGGCAGCACCCACAGCTTCCCCTGCCGCAGCGACCAGACGGTGCTGGCGGCGGCCGAGGCGGCCGGGGTGATGCTGCCGAGCTCGTGTTGCTCGGGGGTGTGCACCACCTGTGCGGCTCGCATCAGCAGTGGCAGTGTGCATCAACCCGATGCCATGGGGGTCAAGGCCGAGCTGCAGCAGCAGGGCTATGCACTGCTGTGCGTGGCGTTTCCGCGCAGCGACCTCAGCCTGGAGGCGGGCCAGGAGGATGCCCTGTATGAAGCCCAGTTCGGCCGCTACCAGAAATGACGGCTGATCAGCCAGGCGTCCCGCTGCTGCTGCCGCTTGAGTTGCAGCTTGAGCGCGGGCCAGGCCCGCTGCTGCCCCAGATCGAGGCGGCGCTTGCCCCCCATGGGCGCCCCTTGCGCTGGGCGATCACGGCGGTCGAGGCCGGCAGCGAGCCCGTGCTGCTGACGCTTGAGGCCGTGGTGCTGCAGGCGGCCCGCCCCTGATGGCCGTAGCCACGCCCCCCCTAGTCACGATGCTGGTGATCCCCACCGGCATCGGTTGCGAGCAGGGAGGCTATGCCGGTGATGGTCTGCCGGTGGCCAGGCTGTTGGCGGCGGCCAGCGGCAGCCTGATCACCCACCCCAACGTGATGAACGCGGCAGCGCTCTATTGGAGCGATTCGCGCATTCACTACGTCGAGGGCTGGGCGCTCGACCGTTTTTCGGCCTGCCAGCTGGCCCTGCGGCCGGTGCGCCGCCAGCGGGTGGGCCTGTTGCTCGATGCGGCGATCGAACCGGAGCTGAAGGCGCGCCATCTGCAGGCGGCCGATGCCTGCCGCGCGGCCCTGGGCCTGACGATCGGCCCGGTGCTGAGCACCGACGCTCCCCTGGGGGTGAGCCTGCACCGCGGCCCTAGCGGCGCCAGCTGGGGCCGCCTTGAGCGTCCTGATGCCCTGCTGCGGGCGGGGGAGCGGCTGCGGGCTGCTGGTGCCACGGCCATCGCTGTGGTGGCGCGCTTTCCTGATGATGCCGGCAGTCCCGCCTTGGAGGCCTACCGCGCCGGCAGCGGCGTGGATGCCCTGGCCGGTGCCGAGGCGGTGATCAGCCATCTGCTCGGCGACCATCTCGGCATCCCCTGTGCCCACGCGCCGGCCCTGAGCCCCTTGCCGCTCGATCCCGGTCTCGACCCGCGCGCCGCCGGCGAAGAGCTGGGCCATACCTTCCTGCCCTGTGTGCTGGTGGGGTTGAGCCGGGCGCCGGATCTGATGGATTGGCGGCTGGCTGGGCCTCGGGTTGGGGCTGTGCCAGTGGAGGGGGCTGCGGCCACGACAGCTGGCAACCCAGGGCTCGCTGGCAACCCAGGGCTCGATTGTGCTGGAGCCGATACGCCCTTGATCACCCCGCAGGCGTTGGCGGCGGTGGTGGCGCCAGCCGGCGCCCTGGGAGGGGCTGCGGTGCTGGCGGCTGCCGAGCGGGGGGTGCCGCTGATCACGGTGGCGAACCCCTGCCTGCTCAACGTCACCGCGGCGGCGCTGGGCCTCGAGGCGGCGGGGTGCACCGTGCTGCCGGCGCGCAGCTACAGCGAGGCGGCGGGGTTGGTGCTGGCGTTGCGGGAGGGACTCAATCCCGAGAGCCTGCTACGCCCCTTGGTTTCCTTGTCCTGACCCTTCAGCGCAGGCAGGCCATCGGGTGGCGCGGCTGCACGCCCAGGGCCTTGGCCACGCCGGGGTGGCACACGGCACCGCCGATGGTGTTCAGCCCGCTGACCAGCTCGGGCCGGTCGGTGAAGGCCTCCGTCAGCCCGCGGCCCGCCATCACCAGGATGTAGGGCAGGGTGACGCTCATCAGCGCCTCGGTCGAGGTGAAGGGCACGGCCCCCGGCATGTTGCCGACGGCGTAGTGCTGCACGCCGTGCATGGTGAAGGTGGGTTCGGTGTGGGTGGTCTCGCGGCTGGTGGCGATGCAGCCGCCCTGGTCGATCGCCACATCGACCACCACGGAACCCGGTTTCATCTGCTGCACCAGCGCCTCGCTCACCAGGGTGGGGGCACGGCCGCCCGGGGTGAGCACCGCTCCGATCACCAGGTCGGCGCCGGGCACCAGGCGTTCGATCAGGCTGCTGCTGCTCACCAGGCTCACCAGCCGGCCGCGGCGATCGGCTTCGAGCTGGCGCAGCCGCTGCGGTGAGCGGTCCAGCAGAAACACCTCGGCGTCCATGGCCGCGGCGATGCGCGCGGCATTCCAGCCGACGCTGCCGGCTCCCAGCACCACCACCCGGGCGGGCCGCACACCGGTGCAGCCGCCGATGAGGATGCCCCGGCCGCCGTGGGGGCGTTCCAGCAGGTAGGCCCCCACCTGGGTGGCCAGCCGGCCGGCGATCTCGCTCATCGGCGCCAGCAGCGGCAGGCTGCCGTCGTCGAGCTGCACGGTCTCGTAGGCCACGGCGGTGGTGCCGGCCTCCAGCAGGGCGCGGCCCACCTCGGTGTAGGCGGCCAGGTGCAGGTAGGTGAACAGCACCTGGTCGGGCCGCAGGTAGGCGAATTCTTCGGGTTGGGGCTCCTTGACCTTGACCACCAGGTGGGCACCCCAGGCGTCGTCGCGGCCGACGACCCGCGCCCCCACGGCGGCATAGTCGTCGTCGCCGATGCCCGCCCCCAGGCCGGCGCCGCTTTCGATGCGCACCTCCATCCCCTGGCTCACCAGCTCGCGGGCGCCATCGGGGGTGAGGGCCACGCGCTGCTCGTCGCGCTTGATCTCACGCGGCACGCCAATGCTGGCCATCGCTCTGGCCAGGGTTGGGGCGCTGCCAGGGGCGGCCATGGGGCGAGCGGTGCGGGTCTGGCTCCAGCTTGGCGCCCCCGCCCGCAGCTGGCCACGCTGGAGGCCTTAGCCCGCTGCGATCGGCATGCGCCAGCCCGTGCCAAACGAGCGCCGGCTCACTTTGAGTACCGGTGGGGCCTGGCGGCGTTTGAACTCAGCCCGCCGCAGCAGGCCCATCACCCGCTCGGCAAGGGCGGCATCGCTGCCACCTGCGATCAGCTCTTCGGGGCTGCGGTGCTGTTCGATCAGCGCCTTGAGCACTGGATCCAGCACGGCGTAATTGGGCAGCGAATCGCTGTCCTGTTGATCGGGCCGCAGCTCGGCGCTGGGGGGTTTGTGGCGGATCGCCGCGCCGATCAGCTCGCCGCCGGCGGGCAGGCCCAGCTCTGCTCGGCAGGCAGCGGCAGCCGGGCTGTCGAGCCAGTCGCACAGCTCAAACACCGTGGTCTTGTACAGATCCCCGATCACCGCCAGGCCGCCGTTCATGTCGCCGTAGAGGGTGCAGTAGCCCACCGCCAGCTCCGATTTGTTGCCGGTGGACAGCAGCAGCTGGCCTTCCTGGTTGGCGACCGCCATCAGCAGGCTGCCGCGGATGCGCGATTGCAGGTTTTCGGCGCTCACACCGCTGGGCACTCCGCCCAGGGCGGGCTCCAGGGCCTGATCAAAGCCCTGCATCAGGCTTGCGATCGGCAGGGTTGCGGTGGTGATGCCCAGCCGCTGTGCCAGGGCGAGGGCGTCGGTGATCGAACCGGGCGAGCTGTAGGGCGACGGCAGCAGCAAAGCCCGCACTCGCTCGGCCCCCAGGGCGGCTGCGGCGATCACCGCCACCAGCGCTGAGTCGATGCCGCCGCTCAGCCCCAGCAGGGCGGCCTGGAAGCCGCATTTGCGGGCGTAGTCGGCCACCCCCAGCACCAGGGCGCGAAACAGCTGTTCGCTGTCGCTGGGGATCGGCTCGGGCGCCGGCTGCCCTTGGGTGGAGCCTGCACCACCAGGTTGGACAGTGGGGCCGTTGTCGCCGCTGATCAGCTGCACCTGTTCAGAGCAGCAGCGCAGCTGCAGCTGCTGCAGCGGTAGGGGGCGATGCTTCGGCGCCAGTGGGTGATTGGCCATCACAAAGCTGGCGCCGTCAAACACCAGCTCGTCGTTGCCTCCCACCTGGTTCACGTAGACCAGCGGGCAGCTCAGGCGCTCGACCGCGCGCCGTGCCAGCTGCTGGCGCAGCGCCAGCTTGCCGCGGCCAAACGGCGACGCCGACAGATTCAGCAGCACATCAGGCCGCAGTGGCTGCAGCGCCGCAATCGGATCGGGGCCGGCCAGCCGCTGCTGCAGCAGGTCGTTATCAACCCACAGGTCTTCGCAGATGGTCAGGCCCAGGTGCACCCCGTCCAGCGCGAGCAGGGCGGGTTGGTCTGCGCTCTGGAAATAGCGCCGCTCGTCAAACACGTCGTAGCTGGGCAGCAGCTGCTTGCGGCACACCACGCCCCAGCCGTCTGCCGTCACCAGGGCCACGGCATTGAACAGATTCGGCAGGCTGGCGCCGCCCGTCGGCTCGGCGATGCCCACCAGCAGCTGGGTGCGCGGCAGCTGGGCGGCCAGATCGCGGCTCAGCCGATCGAGCAGCCGCCCCTGCAGGGCGATCAGGCTGGGCCGCAGCAGCAGATCGCGGGGTGGATAGCCCCAGAGGCTGAGCTCGGGCGTCGCCAGCAGCAGCGGCTCGGCTGTGGCCTCAGCGCCGGCCAGGGCGGTGGCCTGCTGGGCGGCAGCCAGCAACCGCGCCGCGTTGCCCTCCAGATCGCCCACCAGGGGATTCAGCTGGGCCAGGGCAAGGTGCATGGGCTAGGGGCTGCTGGTGGCGGTGCTCGCGGCGTTGGCCTCGGTCTGCGCGCCCAGGCCATAGAGATTGTGCTGCCGCATCAGCGACCAGACCGCCGCCGGAATCTGCTGGCGGTCGGGCTGCTGCCGCAGGGCTGAGCTGGCGCTGGCCGGGATCGGCAGGTCCAGCACCTCCACGCGCCCCCCCAGCTGCTGCAGGGCCTCCAGCGCCTCTGGATGCAGGGGCCAGCCGGCACGGGGCACCACCGCCAGGCGGCCGTGCTGCAGCACGGCACGCACCTGGCGCCAGCTGGGAATCTGGGGTGCGAGGTCGCTGCCGACCACAAACACCAGCTCGGCTTGGGGCCAGCGTGGCCGGGCCCGCTCCAGGGTGGTGATCGCCCAGGGGCTGCTGAGCGCTTGCACATGCTCAAGCCGCGGATCGCCCAGCGCCCGCACCAGGGCCGCGAGCAGTTCTGAGCGGCGCTCCAGGGGGGCTC
>VGPQ01000102.1 GCA_016882555.1 Cyanobacteria bacterium M_surface_7_m2_040 | reverse complement strand
AGGCCGTGCTCATGGGTGAGGATCCGGTTGAGCAAGGTGGTCTTGCCGGCACCGAGGTAACCGGTGAGCACGGTCACCGGCAGGCGCTCGGCGGCGGGAACAGGGCTGGAGAAGGCCATGGCCAGGCGGGATCCGGACCCAGGTCCGGCATCAGTAAGAATGGTTGTCGTTCTAGCAACGGCAGCCACCCGGATCGACCCCACTGGCTGCCGCGATCGTTTGATGCAGACAGCGGCAGCACCAGGCAGCAACCCTGAGCGAGGGCGCTAGCATTGCTATCAACGCGGCAAGAATGGATGGCTGATCTGCTGGTCCGCGGTGTGGATGACACCCTGGTGCAAGCTCTCAAGAAGCGCGCCGGGGCCCATGGCCGCAGCGCAGAAGCAGAGCACCGCGCCATCCTGGCGGCAGCCTTGTTGGAGCCCCCGCGGCGAAACCTGGCTGAGCTGCTTGCAGCCATGCCGAATGTGGGCCTTGATGCTGACTTTGAACGCGCTGGGGATGGACCAGAGCCAGTCGATGTGTTCAGCTGACGCGTCTGGCCATGTTGTTGATTGACACCAACGTGATCAGCGAGGGGCGCAAGGGGCGCCGGGCTGATGCAGGCGTCATGGCGTTCTGGGGCGATGTTGCTCGAGCGCAAACGCCGCTGTTCGTGTCGGCGATCACGATCGGCGAATTGCGACGCGGCATCGCACTGATCCGCCATCGCGGTGATCAGCAGCAGGCCGGGGTTCTCGAGTCTTGGCTTGCCCAGGTGATCAGCGATTTCAGCGACCGGGTGCTGCCTTTGGATGCCGATGGCGCTCAGCTATGGGGACGCCTGCGGGTGCCCCAGGGGCACAACGCCATCGACAAGCAGATTGCCGCCACGGCTCTCTTGCATGGCCTCACGCTGGTGACGCTCAACACGGCTGACTTTGCCGGCACCGGCGTGCCGTTGCTGAACCCCTTTTCGGGTTCCTGAACAGCAAACGCGGGGGCGAGCGCCGGGGCGCGCCTCCTAGGCTCTGGCCCATGCTGATCAAGCTCAACACCGCCTGGGCACTGTTTCAGGGACTGTTGATCGAGGCGTTGCCGTTTCTGCTGATCGGCGTGTTGATCTCGGCCCTGGCCCGCTGGCTCGCCCCCGGGGGGCGCTGGCTCAGAAGGCTGCCGGCCCATCCTTTGTTGGGGCCGCTGAGCGGCGCCGCCCTGGGCTTTGCCCTGCCGGCCTGCGAGTGCGGCAACGTGCCGGTGGCGCGGCGCATGCTGGTGGGCGGGGCACCCCTGGGTTCGGCCCTGGGATTTCTGTTTGCCGCGCCGGTGCTCAACCCGATCGTGATCGCCAGCACCTGGGCCGCCTTTCCGGATCAGCCCTGGCTGCTGCTGGCCAGGCCCATCGGGGCTGTGCTGGTGTCGCTGGCACTGTGCCTGCTGCTGCGCCTGATTCCGGAACAACAGCTGCTGCAGGCCGATGTACTGGCCGAGCGGCGGCTCAACCAACCCCTGGCCGCGGTGACCTTGCTGCAACGGCGATCTGGCCTGGTCGGCGTGTCAACAGCCACGTCGACTGCTCAGGAGCCATCGCCGCAGCCCACGCCTCGGCCTCCCTTGCAGGAGGTGCTTAGCCATGGCGGCCGCGAGTTTGTGCAGCTGGCACTGCTGCTGGTGGCCGGCTGCGTGCTGGCGGCCCTGGTGCAGACGCTGCTGCCGCGCCAGTGGCTGCTCAACCTGGGGGGCAGCCCCACCGGCTCGATCCTGGCGCTGATGGCCCTGAGCCTGGTGATCTCGGTGTGCTCGAGCGTGGATGCCTTTCTGGCCCTCAGCTTTGCGGCCCAGGTCACCCCTGGCGCCCTTCTGGCCTTTCTGCTGCTGGGCCCGGTGATCGACCTGAAGCTGGCAGGCCTGCTGGGCCTGCTGCTGCGGCCCCAGGGCCTACTGCTGGCCTCGGCGGGGGCCGGCCTGAGCGTGCTGTTGATCAGTCAATGGATCAACCTGTGGTTGCTGTGAAGACCCGCCACCTGCAGGCCGCCGGGCTGGCCCTGTGGGGTCTGGTGCTGCTGCGCTCGAGTGCTGATGGACGGCTCGATCTGCTGCTGCGCGGGGTGTTTCACCCCTTGGTCAGCATCGCCGGATTGCTGCTGCTGGTGTGGGCGGTGGTGCTGGTGCTGCCGTTGCGGGGCCGCTGGAGCCAAGGGGCTGCAGCGGCGGTCGCCGAAACCGTGACGCCCCGCCACTGGCGAACGCTGGCGGCCACGGCGCTGATCGCCCTGCTGCTGATCGCCCTGCCGCCGAACCCCTCGTTTGCCGATCTGGCGCAGCGACGCCCCGGCGACGACAGCAGCGACGCCGAACTGGCCTTCGTGCTGCCGCCGGCCCAGCGCAGCCTCACCGACTGGGTGCGGCTGCTGCGCAGCCAGAGCGATCCACGCCTGTACGTGGGCGATCCCGTGCGCATCAGCGGCTTCGTGCTGCCGCGCAGCGATGGGCCACCGCTGCTGGCGCGGCTGCTGGTGCGTTGCTGCCTGGCCGATGCCACACCGATTGGGCTGCCGGTGCGCTGGCCCGGCGATCAACCCCTGCCCAAGGCTGATCAATGGCTGCAGATCAACGGTGAGATGGCCGTGCAGCAGGGCCCCCAGGGCGAAGAGCTGGTGGTGATTCCGCAGCGGATCAGGCCGATCCCGCGCCCGCCGCGGCCGCTGGAACCATGAACCGGCTGGCGCTGGCCCTGGCGCTGCCGCTGGCGCTGGCCGTGGGTCAGCAGCAACTGCTGCTGCGTCTGCCGCCGCGGCTGGTGGCGCTGCAGCAGAGCGAGGCCAGCAGCGGTCCCGCCTCTCTGGAGCTGCGGTTCAGCCGGCCGATGGATCGCGCCAGCGTGGCCGCCAGCAGCCAGCTGCAGCCGCCCTTCAACGTGCGCTGGCTGGGCAACGGCAACCGGCTGAAGCTGAGCCTGGCGCCGGGCAGCCGCATCACCGGCCCGATCAGGCTCACCCTGGCCGGCCGCGACCGCCGCGGCGCAGCCCTGCCGCCCAGCCGCTGGCTGTGGGATCCCAGGCCCCGCATCCTCGCGGTGGTGCCGGTGCGCGGCGGCGAGCAGCTGCAGCTGCAGCAGGCCGATGGGCGTTGGCAGGCGATCTCGCCGGTGTGGAGCCAGATCCTGGCCGTTGAGCCCATCGGCGATGGCTCGGGCGTGGCCCTGGTGAGTCGCTCAGCGGCTGGCCAACAGATCTGGACCATCCCCCTGCAGCAGCGCAACCTGGCCCCGGCCAGCCAGGGGTTGGCGCCGGTGCGGGCCCAGGCGCCCATCGCGCTGGGGGATGGGCGCGCCCTGTTTGCCCATCTGAGCAGCAACCGCCGCGGCGATCTGCTGATCCAGAGCGGCGGCCCCGAGCCGATGAGCGCGCAGACGCTGCTGTGGCCCAAGGGACAACGGCCACGCCCGCTGGCGATCGAGGCCAGCGGACCGATGCGACTGCTGCCCCAGGGGGGCGCCGTGGTGGTACCCGCCAGCGAGGGCCTGACCCTGCACGACCTGCCACCACGGCCGCCGCGGTTGCAGACCCTGCCGGGCAGCCGCGATCTGAGCAGCTTCTGCCCGCGGGCCGGACGCGCCCTGCTGGTGCGCCACTGGCCCGCCTTTCGCCGTTCGCTCGAACTGGTCGAACCGGGTCAGGCCCCGCGGCAGCTGTGGCTGGGCAGCCAGGCGCTGGTGGCCAGCAGCTGCCTGGGGGGCGGCGAGCGGCTGTGGCTGGCCCAGATCGAGGGCATTGCGCGTCCTGAGCTCACCGTGCTGGAACTCGATCGCCAGGGCCGCACCCAGGCACGCCGCAGCCTCAGCACCTGGGAACTGGAGCCAGGCACGCCGATCAGCCTTGACCCCAGCCGCTACCAGCTGCTGCTGGTGCTGCGGCCGCTGGGCCGCCCCGGCTCCAGACCGCCATCGCCCGAGCTGATGCTGATGGCCGGCCCTGATCTGGCACTGACGCCCGTGGGCCAGCGGGGCCGCCTGGCCCTCTGGCTGCCGCCCTGAGCGCGCAACACACCGGCATGGCTGGGTTAGAACAGCTTTGGTTCCCTTGCCTGCTCGCGCAGCATTGACCCAGGTGGCTGTGGCCCTCTCTGCCAAACAGGAGCAGCTGCTCAAGGAGCTGCGGCGCTGCAAGGGGGAACTCAGCGGCCAGGACCTGCACGCCCGGCTGCGCCGCGGCAACAGCCCGATGGGCCTGGCCACGGTGTACCGGCACCTGCGCCAACTGCAGCAACAGGGGCTGGTGCGTTGCCGCCACCTGCCCAGCGGCGAGGCGCTCTATGCCCCGGCCGAACGCGACGAGCATCACCTCACCTGCGTGGATTGCGGCAGCACCGAAACCCTGGAGATCTGCCCGGTGCACGACGTGCAGCTGAGCGCGCAGAGCCTGCGGGGTTTCAGGCCCCTGTTCCACACCCTGGAATTCTTTGGACTGTGCGACGCCTGCCAGCAGCGTCAACACGGGGCAACTGAAGCTGTTGCTCACTCCAGTGCAGCAGCAGGGCTGCCAGCAGGCTGTTGCGATGACCACGCAGACGCAGCATCTTGAATCGAGAAGCTGGATCAAGCCTGGATGCTGCGACCAGATCTGACCAGCGCCATCGCTGACCAAACGACGCAGCATGGACTGCCGATGCTCGTGCGTTTTGTCACAGCCAGGGGAAACGCAGCGCGCCCCATCGCCCAACCAACAGGACCAACTGATGGCCCGATCTAGACGCCGCAAAACTTTTGATAATCGTTATCATTCTCCGCAAGGTGTCCCCATGGGCCGCCGCTCCGTTCTGAGGCAACTGCTCTGATGGCACCCGGCGCACACCCCTGGCTCAACCCCGTGGCCCTGGCCCTGCTGACCCCCGTCGCCGCAGTCGATGACGCCCGAGCCGGCGAGCTCAACCTGAGCGCCATCGCCCGCTATGCCAGCAGTGAGCAGGTGAGCGGCATCGCCCAGCTCGGCGACATCAAACCCAGCGACTGGGCCTACCAAGCCCTGAGCAATCTGATCGAGCGCTATGGCTGCGTGGCGGGCTACCCGGGAGGCACCTACCGCGGCGGCAAGGCCATGACCCGTTTTGAGGCAGCGGCCCTGCTCAATGCCTGCCTCGATCGCGCGTCGGAAGTGACCGACGAGCTCAAAAAGCTGATGACCGAGTTCGCCAACGAACGCGCCATCCTCAAGGGCCGCGTCGACGGGATGGAGGCCAAGGTGGGCGTGCTGGAGGCCCAGCAGTTCTCCACAACCACCAAGTTGAGCGGCCAGGCCACCATGGTGCTTGGGGGCACCGCCTTTGGCGGCAGTGCCATCAACGGCAGTGCCAACACGGTCAACAGCGTGAGTCAGGGTGCCCTGCCGCTCACCAACGCCGTCACGTTCAACTACGACGTGCAGCTCAACTTTGACACCAGCTTCAACGGCAACGACCTGCTGCGCACGGTGCTGCGCAGTGGCAACTTTGACGGCACCAGCAACAGCTTCGGTGGCGGCGGACCCACCACCCTGAGCCAGCTGGAGGTGGCCTTCCAGGAAGACAGTGGCGCCAATGTTGTCGGCATCGACAAGCTGTACTACCAGCTGCCGATCGGAGCCGGCTTCACCGCCACCGTGGGCGGCCGGGTGGGGCAGGAGGACATGCTCGCCCTGTGGCCCAGCGTCTACCCCAGTGCCACGGTGCTCGATGTGCTGACCCTCAACGGCGCTCCGATCGCCTACAACAAGAATCTGGGC
>VGPQ01000101.1 GCA_016882555.1 Cyanobacteria bacterium M_surface_7_m2_040 | reverse complement strand
CAGGAGCTGGCCAGTGGCGGCATGACCATGGTGGTGGTCACCCATGAGCTGCGGTTTGCGCGTCAGGTCGCTGACCGCATCGTGCTGATGGCCGAGGGTGAGGTCATGGAGATCGCGCCTGCGGAGCAGTTCTTCAGCGCCCCGCAGCATCCGCGCAGCCAGCAGTTTCTCAGCCAGATCAGCTGAGATCATCAAGGATCGAACGGCAGACTCAGCTGGTCTGCCGCGGGAGTTGACGGTCGCCTGCGGCTTGCACGTCGCATCCCCGAACGCCTGGAGCCATGACGCTCCTGGATCGCATCGGCCGTCGCGGCAAAGCCGTGTTGTCGGCGCAACGACCAGAGCCGCTCGCGCGCCATCGCGGCCGCGTGCTGCCAATCGACGACCGGCAGCGGATAGTCCTGGCCCAGCACACACCCCGCCCGCCGCTGGGCCTGCAGATCCATCGTCCAGGGTTGATGCAGGTGCACCGCCGGCACGTGGGCCAGCTCCGGCAACCAGCGCCGCACGAACTGGCCCTGGGGGTCGTGATCGAGGGCCTGCTTGATCGGGTTGTAGATGCGGATGGTGTTGATGCCGGTCGTGCCCGACTGCATCTGACATTGGCTCCAATGAATGCCCGGCTCGTAGTCGACGAACAGGCGCGCCAGATGCAGACCGCTGTGACGCCAGGGCAACCACAACTGATAGCTGGCCACCGACATCAACATGGCCCGCATGCGGAAGTTGAGCCATCCGCTGGCGATCAACGAACGCATGCAGGCATCCACAAACGGAAGCCCGGTGCGGCCGCTGGCCCAGGCCTCCAGGCGGTCGCTGCAGGCTTCGCGCAGGCCTGCGGTGTGCGGATGCAGCTCCTCGAACTCCAGCGAGGGCTGATCCTCCAGCTTCTGGATGAAATGGCAATGCCAGTGCAGTCGCTCGTCAAACCGCTGCAGGGACAGGGGCCAACGACCCCGATCGCTCTGCTGAGCCAGTGCATCCCGGCGACGTCGGCTGCGCTGCACGACCTCGCGCATCGACAGGGTCCCCCAGCTCAGATGGGGAGACAGCCGTGAACAGCTCTGCTCGGCGCTGATGGGGCTCGACAGACCGCTCTGATAACCGCGGCTGCGTTGCATCAGAAAGCTGTCCAGAGTCAGCAACCCCTGGGATCGCCCGCCGCTTTGGCGCTGCGGACACCCATCCTCCGCACCCAGCAATTCAGCCTGCGTGGGGATAGCCCCAGGTTCGACACCCGCCAAAGGGGCCAATCGCGGAGGCGGGCTGGCCAGCGGCTGCGCCATGCGCTCCTCCCAGCGGCGCGCCCAGTTCCGGCGAGAGGGCAAGGGTCGAATGACGCCGAACTGGGGTAACTGGTGCCACGGGATTCCATGCCGTCGGGCCCAGGCGGCCACGCGCCGGTCACGGTCGTAGGTCCAGCCGTTGCCCGTCTCCTCGTGACTCCAAAGTGCCGCAACACCCCAGTGCCGATGGGCTTTGTCGAGAACGGTTTCAATCGCCCCAACCCGCACCACCAGGGGCTGACCGAGTGCAGCCAGTGACTGGCGCAGGTCGATCAGGGAATCGCGGCAGAACTGCCACTGACGTCCGGAAGCATCCGCCTGCTGCCACAGCTCAGGCTCAACCACATACAGGGGCAGAACCGGTCCACGCCGTGCCGCTTCAACCAGAGGCCCGTGATCCAGGCAGCGCAGGTCGCGCTTGAACCACACCAGCTGCAACGGCTGCCGGTCCATGCTGGCTCAGGCGGTTGGTCTGCTGCGTTGATCCGGCATCGGCGGGGGTGGCGGCGCCTGCAGCAAGGGCACCACCACACTGGCGAGGCCCAGCATCACAAATGAAAAGGCGCCGACCAGGGCCAGCAACCTCAGACCGAGGTTGCGGCCTGGGTCGACCAGGGGCTGATCATCGGCATCGTCGTCGACAACCTGGGCACGGGATCGATGGCGCGGCATGAACTCTGGCGGCAAGCCTGGTGGGGAGCTGATCAGAGGTGATCAGTCGGTGCATGCCCAGTCTCAAGCAATGCGGCCACGCCCTGTTGCAGGCCGGCGCCCATCACCGCAGTGACTTCTGGCGCCAGCTGGACCCAGTTGCACTGAAGCCCCAAAAGCGAAGCTGAGCAACGCAGTGCCGGAAGACAGGCCGGAGATCGCGTTGACAGCAACGCCATGGTGAGCTAGTACAGGTGTACTGCATCGCCTGCTATGTCTGTCTGCTCCCCCTACGCCGTGTTCAAAGCGTCCGAGACCCCCTGGGTGCCTGGTCCATCGGTGGCTCCAGCGGCTGTGATCAATCTGCTGGCGGCAATCCCGCCGGCGCGACCACCGGTGGCACGCCAGCGCCGCAAGAGCGGCGGCAACACCAGGAGCCCCATGATCCAAGGCGAACTGTTCCAGCTGGGCTGAGGCCTCAGGCCGGGGGAGGTCGGTTTTTTGCCCATCACCCCCCCTTGGCGGGCAGCGGCCGGCCAGTGGAATCTGGACTGACTTCGCTGCGTGCCAGCCGTGCTGCAAGCCGAACAGGGCCAGATCCAGATCCATACCGAGAACATCTTCCCGATCATCAAGAAAGCCGTCTACAGCGGCCACGAGGTGTTCCTGCGCGAGCTGGTGAGCAACGGCGTGGATGCCATCAGCAAGCGGCGCATGGCCGCCATGGCCGGTGACTGCAGCGAAGGCCCCGACGGCCAGATCCTGATCCGCATCGACCGTGAAGCCAAGACCCTCACGATCAGCGACAACGGCATCGGCATGAACGCCGATGAGGTGAAGCGCTACATCAACCAGGTGGCTTTCTCCAGCGCCGAGGACTTCCTCGAGAAGTACAAGAGCGAAAGCGACGCGATCATCGGCCACTTCGGCCTGGGGTTCTACTCCAGCTTCATGGTGGCCAAGCAGGTGGAGTTGGTGACCCTCAGCGCCCGCGAGGGCAGCGAAGCGGTGCGCTGGAGCTGTGACGGATCGCCCAGCTTTCAGCTGGAAGCCGCCGAGCGCACCGAACCCGGCACCGACGTGATCCTGCACCTGATGGAGGAGGAGCTCGAGTACATCGAGCCGGCCCGCATCAAGACTCTGATCACCACCTACTGCGATTTCATGCCGGTGGAGGTGCAGCTCGAGGGTGAAACGGTCAACAAACGCGAGGCGCCATGGCGCAAGAGCCCCCGGGACCTCAGCGACAACGACTACATCGAGCTCTACCGCTACCTGTATCCCTTCCAGGGAGATCCGCTGCTGTGGGTGCACCTCAACACCGACTACCCCTACAACCTGCAAGGGATCCTCTATTTCCCCCAATTCAGCGGCCGGGCCGATTGGGAGAAGGGTGAGATCCGTCTCTATTGCAACCAGGTGTTTGTGAGCGATTCGATCAAGGAGGTGGTGCCGCGCTACCTGCTACCCCTACGCGGCGTCATCGACTCACCCGACATTCCCCTCAATGTGAGCCGTTCGGCCCTGCAGACCGACCGGCGCGTGCGCTCGATCGGTGGCTTCGTGGCCAAGAAGGTGGGCGATCGCCTCAAGGACCTGCACAGAGACGATCCCAAGCGCTACGCCGAGATCTGGGAGTCCTTGGCCCCGTTCATCAAGATCGGCGCCATGGAAGACGACAAATTCGCCGAACAGGTGGCCGATCTGGTGCTGTTTGGCACCACGGCCCAGCCGCAGGAGCAACCTGTGCAACCCCAGGAGCAGGCAACAGAGGGTGACGCCTGGGCCGAGGCTCCGGCCCAATCACTGGATCCGATTCCCGGGTCTGATGGCAAGGCCTACACCACCTTGAGCGGTTACCGCAGCCGCCTGGATGCCGCCAACGACAAACGCATTCTCTACTGCACCGATGAGGCCGGCCAGGCCGGCGCATTGGCCCTGTGGAAGAGCCAGGGCGCCGAGGTGCTGCTGGCCGATACCTTCATCGACACCCAGTTCATCCCCTGGCTCGAATACCGCCACGAAGAGCTCAAGTTCCAGCGCGTCGATGCCGAACTCGACGACTCGCTGCGGGAGCAGGAGAGCGAACTCAGCGATGCCGAAGGGAAAGACGCCTCCGAGAAGATCCGTGAGCTATTCAAGGCTGCCCTGGCCAACGACAAGGTCACGATCCAGGTGCAGGCGCTCAAGGGCGACAACGCGCCGGCGGCCCTGATCCTGCTGCCCGAGCAGATGCGCCGCATCAACGACATGGGGGCGCTGATGGAGCAGCGGCTGCCCGGCCTTCCCGACCATCACGTGCTGCTGATCAACCGGCGCCACAAACTGGTGGATGGGCTACTCAAGCTTTCAGCCGGCTCCGTCATCACCGGTGCCGGTGGTGGCTCCCCCAGCCAGCAGCTGGCCGATGACCTGAGCCGCCATCTGTATGAGATGGCACGGCTCGCCGTCGGGGGCCTGGAGCCCAACCAGCTGGCCGGCTTCCAGCAGCGCAGCAGCGACCTGATGGGCCGGCTGATGGAGCGCGGCCTCTGAATCAGAGCCAAGCAGAACGAATCAGAACTGCAGCCAACCCTGGGCTTCAGCCCAGTGGGCGCCAAGGGTGCCGAGCAAAGCGCCGAACAGGCCGCCGGCAAAGGCCAGCACGCCAAGGGGAGCTCCCAACGCCTGGCTCTGCGCAGTGGGCTGGACCAGGCTCAGGCGCTCAAGGGCAGGGTTGCGTTGATCCTGCTGACGGCGGACGAGGGCTTCGAAATCAGGCATTCAATCTCCTTGGCAACGGTTTGATAGGCCGACCAACCGACCATGCGGCGGGTATCTGCGCGACCCCGGTCGTCGGTGGCGGCAAACACGGGGATGCCCTGGTTTTCAGCCTTGTCAAAGGCAGCGAGCAAGGGGATCTCGGTGTCGAGAACGGGAATCCCAAATGAATGCAGGGCCTGACGGGCGTCCTGGGCAGCACGCTGCTGTCGCAGGTCGACCTTCACCAACAGCACGGCATGGGCAACACCCACATGCCGGAGCAGCTGGGCCAGCTCAACGGTGAGTTCGACCGCACGCGCCTTGGGTGCCGTGGGGAGCAGCACCAGATCCGAGCCCACCGCCAGGTGCCGCAACTCCTCTTCGTCGCTGCTGGCTTGACCATCGGTGATCACCACGTCGGCCGAGCGGGTGGCTTTGGCCGCTGCCTCCACGGGCACCACCGCAAAGGGAAGCTCCCCGCGGATGCCATAGGCCAGGGCCGAGCGGTTGCGATCGGCATCCACCACGCAGACCGCCTTGCCCTGCTCGGCCCAGACACTGGCGAGATGAAGGCTGGTGCAGGTCTTGGCAACCCCACCCTTCTGGCCCGACACGGTGATGAACACGCTGAAATGCAGCGGCACTCAGGGTAAGGGGCTAGGCCAGCCCGTCCAGCCCCCATGGAGAACTGCTGACACAGCGAACTGCTGACCCAACCATGAGGGAGGGGATCAAGCTGCCGGCAGCAGGTCGCTGAGCCGCTGACGGAAGTCGCCCTTGGGCATGCCGCCCTTGAGCTCGCCATGGATGGTGAACTCTCCGTCGGGGTCGGTCACCAGCAGGTAGGTGGGCCAACCCATGCCCTCCTTGTTGGGGTACTGGGCCAGCAAGACCTTGCGATAGCGCCGGTAGGTGTCGGTGTCCTGCAGCATCACGCTCACGAAGGTGCAGCCCAGCTCGGTGCACACCAGCTCGTCGTAGTGGCTCATGCGGTGGCAGGTGCCGCAGTCTTCGGAGCTGAACTTGAGCACGTGGAGCATGGCCTGATGCAAAACCTCGTGGGGAGGATAGGGTGTTGTTTG
>VGPQ01000100.1 GCA_016882555.1 Cyanobacteria bacterium M_surface_7_m2_040 | reverse complement strand
GGTGCCCCGGCGCGGCAAGCGTAATGAACCCGCCTATGTGGCGGCGGTGGCCCAGCGGGTGGCGGAGCTGCGTCAGGAGCCGCTTCAACAGGTGGCCCTTACCAGCACCCGCAACGCTGCAGCACTGTTTCGGCTGTCGCTTCACAATGTATGATTGTCCATTGGCCTGGACGCTGAAGCGCTCCTTGTTGACCACGCCTGCAGCCTTGAAGCGAGCCGGATAGAGAGGGCCTCAGCGGCGCCGTTCCCCCCTTGTGGTGGAGCGGCTGTTTCTGCGATCACCTCTGCCGCATGCATCAGGTTGCCGGGCCGCAGCTGGCCAGTTGAAAACCGTTCACCCGTTCCTGCAGGTTCACCGCATGAGCAGCGCGATCCAGGTCGCCAAGACCGCCACTTACCTGCCCGATCTGGTGGAGGTGCAGCGCGCGAGTTTCAAATGGTTCCTGGAGAAGGGCCTGATCGAGGAGCTGGAGAGCTTCTCCCCGATCACCGACTACACCGGCAAGCTTGAGCTGCATTTCATCGGCAGCGAGTACCGGCTGAAGCGTCCACGCCACGACGTGGAAGAGGCCAAGCGCCGCGATGCGACCTTCGCCTCGCAGATGTATGTGACCTGCCGCCTGGTCAACAAGGAGACCGGTGAGATCAAGGAGCAGGAGGTCTTCATCGGCGAGCTGCCGCTGATGACCGAGCGGGGCACGTTCATCATCAACGGCGCCGAGCGCGTGATCGTCAACCAGATCGTGCGCAGCCCCGGGGTGTATTTCAAGGATGAGCAGGACAAGAACGGCCGCAAGACCTTCAACGCCAGCCTGATCCCCAACCGTGGCGCCTGGCTGAAATTTGAAACCGACAAGAACGACCTGCTGCACGTGCGGGTCGACAAGACCCGCAAGATCAATGCCCACGTGCTGATGCGGGCCATCGGTCTGTCCGACAACGACGTGCTCGACAAGCTGCGGCACCCCGAGTACTACCAGAAGTCGATCGAGGCCGCCAACGACGAGGGCATCTCCTCGGAAGACCAGGCCCTGCTGGAGCTTTACAAGAAGCTGCGCCCGGGTGAGCCCCCCTCGGTGAGCGGCGGCCAGAGCCTGCTGCACAGCCGCTTCTTCGATCCCAAGCGCTATGACCTGGGCCGGGTCGGTCGCTACAAGATCAACAAAAAGCTGCGCCTCACGATTCCTGATGCCGTGCGCACCCTCACCCCCGAGGACGTGCTCAGCACCATCGACTACCTGATCAACCTCGAGCTCGATGTCGGTGGCGCCAGCCTCGATGACATCGACCACCTCGGCAACCGCCGGGTGCGCTCGGTGGGTGAGCTGCTGCAGAACCAGGTGCGCGTGGGCCTCAACCGGCTTGAGCGGATCATCAAGGAGCGCATGACCGTGGGCGAGACCGAAAGTCTCACCCCCGCCCAGCTGGTCAACCCCAAGCCGCTGGTGGCCGCGATCAAGGAGTTCTTCGGCTCCAGCCAGCTGAGCCAGTTCATGGACCAGACCAACCCCCTGGCCGAGCTGACCCACAAGCGCCGCATCAGTGCCCTGGGCCCCGGCGGTCTCACCCGTGAGCGCGCCGGCTTTGCCGTGCGCGACATCCACCCGTCGCACTACGGCCGCATCTGCCCGATCGAGACGCCGGAAGGTCCCAATGCCGGCCTGATCGGTTCGCTGGCGACCCACGCCCGCGTCAACGAGTACGGCTTCATCGAGACCCCCTTCTGGAAGGTCGAGAACGGGATCGTGCTCAAGCAGGGCGATCCCATCTACCTCTCGGCTGACCTCGAGGACGAATCGCGCGTCGCCCCCGGTGACGTGGCCACCGATGCCACCGGTCGCATCACCGCTGAGCTGGTGCCGGTGCGTTACCGCCAGGATTTTGAAAAGGTGCCCCCGGAGCAGGTGGACTACGTCCAGCTGTCACCGGTGCAGGTGATCTCGGTCGCCACCTCGCTGATTCCCTTCCTCGAGCACGACGATGCCAACCGCGCCCTGATGGGCTCCAACATGCAGCGTCAGGCTGTGCCGCTGCTGCGTCCGGAGCGGCCGCTGGTGGGCACGGGCTTGGAGACCCAGGTGGCCCGCGACTCGGGCATGGTGCCGATCACCCGGGTGAACGGCACCGTCACCTTCGTCGATGCCACGGTGATCGTGATTCGCGATGAGCAGGGTCAGGAGCACACCCACTTCCTGCAGAAGTACCAGCGCTCAAACCAGGACACCTGCCTCAACCAGCGCCCCATCGTCAAAGAGGGCGATCAGGTCATCGCCGGCCAGGTGCTGGCCAATGGTTCGGCCTGCGAGGGTGGTGAGATCGCCCTGGGTCAGAACATCCTGCTCGCCTACATGCCCTGGGAGGGTTACAACTACGAGGACGCCATCCTGGTGAGTGAGCGTCTGGTCACCGACGATCTCTACACCTCGGTGCACATCGAGAAGTACGAGATCGAGGCCCGCCAGACCAAGCTCGGCCCCGAGGAGATCACCCGCGAGATTCCCAACGTGGCCGAGGAGAGCCTCGGCAACCTCGACGAGATGGGCATCATCCGCATTGGCGCCTATGTCGAAAGTGGCGACATTCTTGTGGGCAAGGTGACACCCAAGGGCGAATCCGACCAGCCCCCCGAAGAGAAGCTGCTGCGTGCGATCTTCGGCGAGAAGGCCCGCGACGTGCGCGACAACTCCTTGCGGGTGCCCAGCACCGAGCGCGGCCGCGTCGTCGACGTGCGCATCTACACCCGTGAACAGGGTGATGAGCTGCCCCCGGGCGCCAACATGGTGGTGCGGGTGTATGTGGCCCAGCGCCGCAAGATCCAGGTCGGCGACAAGATGGCCGGCCGCCACGGCAACAAGGGCATCATCAGCCGCATCCTCCCCCGTGAGGACATGCCCTACCTGCCCGACGGCACCCCCATCGACATCGTGCTCAACCCCCTGGGTGTGCCGAGCCGCATGAATGTGGGCCAGGTGTTCGAGTGCCTGATGGGCTGGGCCTCGTCCCACCTGGGTTGCCGGGTGAAGGTGGTTCCCTTCGATGAGATGCACGGTCCGGAAAAGTCCAAGCAGACCGTGCAGGCCTTCCTCGAAGAAGCCGCCAAGCAACCCGGTAAAGACTGGGTCTACGACCCCGAAAACCCCGGCAAGATCCAGCTGATCGACGGCCGCACCGGCGAAGCGTTCGACCAGCCCGTGACCGTGGGTTACGCCCACATCCTCAAGCTGGTGCACCTGGTCGACGACAAGATCCATGCCCGCTCCACCGGCCCCTACTCCCTGGTGACCCAGCAGCCCCTGGGCGGCAAGGCCCAGCAGGGCGGCCAGCGTCTGGGTGAGATGGAGGTCTGGGCCCTCGAGGCCTATGGCGCCGCCTACACCCTGCAGGAACTGCTCACCGTCAAGTCTGACGACATGCAGGGCCGCAACGAGGCGCTCAACGCCATCGTCAAGGGCAAGCCGATCCCCAGGCCGGGCACACCCGAGTCGTTCAAGGTGCTGATGCGCGAGCTTCAGTCCCTCGGTCTCGACATCGCGGTCTACACCGATGAAGGCGCTGAGGTGGATCTGATGCAGGACGTCAATCCCCGCCGCAGCACGCCCAGTCGCCCCACCTACGAATCCCTCGGCGTCGCGGACTATGACGACGATTGAGTGTTGATGGATCGCTGATTGATGACCGCCTGCCTGCAGGCAGCCCCGTCATCCCCTAACCCCTTTCGATCGCCGCGAGCTCGAGCCGATGTCCAACAGCAACCTCCGCACCGAAAACCACTTCGACTACGTGAAGATCACGCTTGCCTCCCCCGAGCGGATCATGCAGTGGGGTCAGCGCACCCTGCCCAACGGTCAGGTGGTGGGTGAGGTCACCAAGCCGGAGACCATCAACTACCGCACGCTCAAGCCCGAGATGGACGGGCTCTTCTGCGAAAAGATCTTCGGCCCCTCCAAAGACTGGGAGTGCCACTGCGGCAAGTACAAGCGGGTGCGTCACCGCGGCATCGTGTGTGAGCGCTGCGGTGTCGAGGTCACTGAGAGCCGGGTGCGCCGGCATCGCATGGGCTTCATCAAGCTGGCGGCGCCGGTGTCGCACGTCTGGTATCTGAAGGGGATCCCCAGCTACGTGGCGATCCTGCTCGACATGCCCCTGCGGGACGTCGAACAGATCGTCTACTTCAACTGTTACGTGGTGCTCGATCCGGGCGACCACAAAGACCTCAGCTACAAGCAGCTGCTCACCGAAGACGAGTGGTTGGAGATCGAGGATCAGATCTACGCCGAAGATTCCGACATCGAAAACGAGCCGGTGGTGGGCATCGGCGCTGAGGCGCTCAAGCAGTTGCTGGAAGACCTGGATCTGCAGGAGATCGGCGACCAGCTGCGCGAGGAGATCGCCGCCAGCAAGGGCCAGAAGCGGGCCAAGCTGATCAAGCGCCTGCGGGTGATCGACAACTTTGTCGCCACCAACGCCCGTCCCGAGTGGATGGTGCTCGACGTGATCCCGGTGATTCCACCGGATCTGCGGCCGATGGTGCAACTCGACGGCGGCCGCTTCGCCACCAGCGATCTCAACGACCTCTACCGCCGGGTGATCAACCGCAACAACCGCCTGGGGCGGCTGCAGGAGATCCTGGCCCCCGAGATCATCGTGCGCAACGAAAAGCGCATGCTGCAGGAGGCTGTCGACGCCCTGATCGACAACGGTCGCCGCGGCCGCACCGTCGTCGGTGCCAACAACCGCGCTCTCAAGTCGCTCAGCGACATCATCGAAGGCAAGCAGGGCCGCTTCCGTCAGAACCTCCTGGGCAAGCGGGTCGACTACTCAGGCCGTTCGGTGATCGTCGTGGGTCCCAAGCTCAAGATGCACCAGTGCGGTCTGCCCAAGGAAATGGCGATCGAGCTGTTCCAGCCGTTCGTGATCCACCGCCTGATCCGCCAAAACATCGTCAACAACATCAAGGCCGCCAAGAAGCTGATTCAGCGGGCCGACGATGAGGTGATGCAGGTGTTGCAGGAGGTGATCGAAGGGCATCCGATCCTGCTGAACCGCGCCCCGACCCTGCACCGCCTCGGCATCCAGGCGTTTGAACCGAAGCTCGTCGATGGCCGCGCCATCCAGCTGCACCCCCTGGTGTGTCCGGCATTCAACGCCGACTTTGACGGTGACCAGATGGCCGTGCACGTGCCCCTGGCGATCGAGGCCCAGACCGAGGCGCGGATGCTGATGCTGGCCAGCAACAACATCCTCTCGCCCGCCACCGGGGAGCCGATTATCACCCCGTCGCAAGACATGGTGCTCGGCGCCTACTACCTGACGGCTGAGCAGCCCGGCAGCGTTAAGCCCGAGTTCGGCAACCGCAGTCGCACCTTCGCCAGCCTTGAGGATGTGATCGCCGCTTTCGAAGAGAAGCATCTCGGTCTGCACGACTGGATCTGGGTGCGCTTTAACGACGAGGTCGACACCGAGGGCGAAGCCGCCGAGCCCATCGCCACCGACACCCTCAGCGATGGCACGCGCATCGAGCAGTGGCTCTACCGCCGTGACCGCTTCGACGACGACGGCGGATTGATCAGCCGCTACCTGCTCACCACGGTGGGCCGTGTGGTGATCAATCACGTGATCATCGATGCGGTGGCTGCCCCCTGAGTCCAGGTCCAACGCAGAACGTTCAACCCAATACCCCTCCCTACCCTCCAAGCCGGCAGCCATGACCGCCACCCCCGCCAAGAAAACCAGCAAGAAGGGCAGCAACAAAGCTGCTGAGCAGGCC
>VGPQ01000099.1 GCA_016882555.1 Cyanobacteria bacterium M_surface_7_m2_040 | reverse complement strand
GGCCAGGCCGCGGGCCACCAGCTCCAGATCCAGGCGTTGCTTTCGGGCCATGGCTCACGCGCTTTTGTGATCAAACCACAACGCAAACGGAACACATTCCAAGCATCCCCGCCACCCCGCCAGAACCCAGCAGAGGATGGCCCCCAACGACCCGTAGCGGCCATGGCCAACAACGTGCTGGAGCTGCTCTACCCCGGCAGCTTCGTGAAGCTGCACAACCAACCCCCCGACCTGCCGCCCTTCCAGCTGATCCAGTGTCGCGGGGGGCGCTGCTGGGTGCGCCAGCAGTCGTGGGGGAGCCTGGTGCACTGGGAGGTGGAGCACCGGCGGCTGACGGCAGCGGCCTGAGCTCAGGACGGGCGCCCCATACATTGGTCTGGATGTGAGCCCGCGGCGGCCTTGATCGAGCGTTACACCCTGCCCGAGATGGGCAACCTCTGGAGCGAGCAGGCCAAATTCCAGAGCTGGCTGGATGTGGAGATCGCCGCCACGGAAGCCAATGGCGAGCTGGGCCGGGTGCCGGCGGAGGCCGTTGCCAGCATCAAAGCAAAGGCCAGCTTCTCGGTGGAGCGCATCCTCGAGATCGAGGCGGAGGTGCGTCACGACGTGATCGCCTTCCTCACCAACGTGAACGAGCACGTGGGGGATGCCGGGCGCTACATCCACGTGGGCATGACCAGCTCCGATGTGCTCGACACGGGCCTGGCCCTGCAATTGAAGGCCTCGGTGGCCCTGCTGCGCACCGAGCTCGATGCCCTGGCCGACGCCCTCCGGGCGTTAGCCCGCCAGCACAAGGGCACCGTGATGATCGGCCGCTCCCACGCCATCCACGGCGAACCGATCAGCTTCGGCTTCAAGCTGGCCGGCTGGCTGGCCGAAGTGGTGCGCAACCAGGAGCGCCTCGAGCGCCTCGAGCGGGTGGTGAGCGTGGGCCAGATCTCCGGCGCCATGGGCACCTACGCCAACACCGATCCCCAGGTGGAGGCGATCGCCTGCGCCAGGCTCGGGCTGGAGCCCGACACGGCCAGCACCCAGGTGATCGCCCGCGATCGCCACGCCGAATACATCCAAACGCTCGCCCTGGTGGGCGCTGCCCTGGAGCGCTTCTCCACCGAGATCCGCAACCTGCAGCGCACCGATGTGCTCGAGGTGGAGGAGAACTTCGCCAAGGGGCAAAAAGGCAGCTCGGCCATGCCCCACAAGCGCAACCCGATCCGCAGCGAACGCATCAGCGGCCTGGCGCGGGTGCTGCGCAGCTACGTGGTGGCGGCCCTGGAAAATTGCGCCCTGTGGCACGAGCGCGACATCAGCCACAGCTCGGTGGAGCGCATGATGCTGCCCGACTGCTCGGCCACCCTGCACTTCATGCTGCGGGAGATGACCGACGTGGTGAAGGGTCTGGGGGTGTACCCAGAGAACATGGCCCGCAACATGAACGTCTACGGCGGCGTGGTGTTCAGTCAGCGGGTGCTGCTGGCCCTGGTGGAGAGCGGCATCAACCGCGAAGACGCCTACCGGATCGTGCAGCGCAACGCCCACACCGCCTGGAACACCGAAGGCGGCAACTTCCGCGCCAACCTGGAGGCCGACGCCGACGTGACCAGCCGCCTCAGCGCCGAGCAGCTGGCCTCCTGCTTCTCCACCGACCTGCACCAGGAGAACCTGGGCGTGATCTGGGAGCGGCTGGGGATCTGAGCGACGGGAGTCAGAGCCAGTGCAACCGCATCGGCACCGCACCCTCCAGGCTCAGCTTCACGGGGCAGTTCTCTCCGGCCCGTTGCAGTAGCGCCCGCTGTTGGGCATCCAGCCCAGCCGGCAGCGTGATCCACGCCTCCAGCAGGGCAATCTTGCGGGGTGCCTCGGCGGTCATGGTTTTGTCCACCCGAGCGCTGGCCCCCTCCAGCTCCCAGCCATGGCGTTGGGCCACGATCCCCATGATCGTGAGAATGCAGGTGCTCAGGGCTGTGGCCACCAGGTCGGTGGGTGAGAAGCGCTCCCCTTTGCCCTGGTTATCGGTGGGGGCGTCGGTCTCGAGCGCACAACCCGAAGGCCCATGGCTGGAGCTGCAGCGCAGGCCGCCGTCGTAGCGGCTGGTGATCGTGGTCATGGCTTCGCCAGTGCCGCACCCCACTCAAGCGCCTGGGCGGTGGTACGGCCCACCCTGCTGAATCGAGCTGGCCCGGTAGAGCTGCTCCAGCAGCAGCAGCCGGGCCAGCTCGTGCGGAAAGGTGAGTGGTGAGAGGCTCAGACGCCAGTGGGCCCGCGCCTTGAGCGCCGGATCGAGGCCATCGGCCCCTCCGATCACAAACGCCAGCCGCTCCGAACCGGAACCCTCCAGAGCCTGGGCAAAGGCGGGCGAGTCGTAGCGCTGGCCCTCCTCGCACAGGGCCACCAACCGCTCGCCGCCGCGCAGCTCAGCAGCGATGGCCTGGGCCTCGCGAGCCATGCCGCCATCGCGCAGCTCGACGATCTCCAGGCCCGGCAGCCGCCGGCGGTAGAGCTCCACACCTTCGCTCACCCAGTCCTTGCGCACCTTGCCCACGGCCAGAATGCGGATACGGGAGGGGTTCATCACGACCCACGCAGGCGCAGCCCACCCATGACCTTAGGTCTACTGGCCCAGGGAAAGCCTGCGGGGGGTCGCCAAAACCGACGAGCCAACGCCCCGAGATGGCAGCAACGTCCCAGCTGGGGAGTGGTGCATGACCGCACCTGCTTGCGCTCAGGGCCCAAACAACCTGAACAGCGAAGCCGCATTGATGACCGGGCCGATCGGCTGAAGCGCGTCTGCCAGCCCCTCATTGAATTTCGCCCACAGATGACGATCCACCACCACCACATCGCCCTGGTGCAGGGGGGGGTTGTTGGAGGAACCGAGGGCGGCGCCCGGATCGAAACGCAGCTGGTCGACGCGATGCTTGCCGTTGGGCTCGAGGCGGATGAGTTGCACGGTGGTGGCTTCACCCCGGCGCGTGAGTCCGCCGGCCGCTTGAATCGCCATGGCCAGGGAACTGTTTGAGCGCACCAACTGGACGCCGGGGCGCTCCACCTCACCCACCACCTGCACCTGAATGGTGTCTGGCGCAAACGAGGAGGAAGCCGATGTGATGAGGTCCTCATTGGCGAGGGCCTCGGCCCGTGCCACCCGAATGGAGTCGCCGTCGTAAACCTGCGGATTCTGGGCCAGGCCGCCGTCACGCAAAGGGGTCATGAAGTCGAAACGCAGCCTCTGGGGCACCCCGCCGGGCCCGGGCGCGGGGCGGATGATTTCAACATCAGCAAGATCACCCAGGGCTGTGATGCCGCCGGCACGCTGAATCGCATCCACCAGGGTGGGCCACCCCGCCGTGCTGACGGTGGTGCCAGCACTTCCGCCTCCAGCACTGCTGAGTTGGGCGGCCCCTCCTCGAGCCGACATGCTGTAGAGACCAGGGCGCTGAACTTCACCGGTGACGGTGAGCCTCAGGGGCCTTGGCTCGCGGAGATCCAGGTACACCAAGGGGCGCCGCAGAATCGATTCATAGGCTTGGGCGATCTTGCGCCGAGCCTCGTCGATGGTGAGGCCCCAAACCTGCACACTGCCCAGGCGAGGCAAGTTGATGGTGCCATCGCTGAGCACCTCTACGTCTGCGGCATAGCCGTCCACCTTGAACACCGACATATGCAACCGGTCTCCAGGGCCGAGTCGGTATCGCTGGGCCTGGGCCGCCGCCAGGGGCATGGCCATGCGCTGCTGGGCCATTGCCGGGGCGTGGGGCAGCAGGGTCATCCCCAATGCAAGGGCAAGCAGAGCTTTCAAATCGCCGCGCCTGAAAAGGCCATTATCCAGCCCCGCACCAGCCCCTGGCAGGCCCCATCCCTGGCGAGCCGTGGCCGTTGCTACCTCAGCAACAGCGGAGGCCTGGCACGGTCTGTGGGACCGGCCGGGAGGCGATGTCACAGAAGCTGCTCGTTGCGGGGGACGCCGCACCACGGTTCGTAGAGTCAGTCCCATGGGGCGCCACCAGGATCTGATCCATCTGAACCGGGAGCAGTTCCTCCTGTTCCACCAACGGGGCCTCGACGCCCTACTGATTCCCCCCCGGTGCTTCGCGGAGGTTGAGGACTCCGTCGGCAGCATCCGGGCAGCGGCTTTCCGCCAGGTTTCCCCCTTCGCCCCAGCACAGCGCGACCTCGACGGCCGGGACCCCCATTACTGGCATCTGTTGGTGTGCGATCACACCAGTGGCCGGCTGCTTGGAGCCCAACGCCTCAGCTTCTCCCGCTGGCAGCAGCCGAACTGGGGCTCAGACCATTCCTACCTGGAGCACTGCTATCCGGGCCTGCAGCACAGCATGGAGAGCCATGGCCTCACCTACCTGGAGGTGGGCAGGGTTTTCGTGTCTCCCCAGTACCGCGATGACTTCCGGATTCTGCCGACCCTGATGCGGGCATCCGGCCTGCTGGCGCTCGACACAGCGCACCGCTTCATCCTGGGCCTGATGTCCTATCGCTTTGTCGCAGAGGAACAGCGCGCCGACTGGGCGTTTCTCCAGCAGATCAACCAGCCACCCTTCAGCATCGACCTGCCCATTCCTCCGGCCCGCCATCCCTTGCTCATCCCCGACGGGATCAAGCCGGTGCGGCTGGAATCAAGCGGCTACTGCGATCTGGATGCCCTGAGCCGCCTTGTGGCTGATCAGGTGGATGGGGAGTTCACGCTGCCCGGCCTGATCCGAATTTACAGCCGCTTCAGCCAGGCACGGGTGGCCGGCCTGGGCGTGGCGAGAGACTTCAACCAGATCGTCGAGGTGTTGATGTGCAACGACTCGCACGATCAAAGCTCTGGCTCAAAGCACCCTGGCCTTTCGATACCACGTCATCAGCCGTGGCTAGCCGAGCAGCGCAAGAGCACAAGCAAACGGCTCGAACTCTAGCTCAAGCCGCCACCATAAGCCATGATAAGGTAAATTAGCCGAGGCTCCACCAAGATCAATCCCCAACCCATGGTAGAGGCGGTAAAACTGTCAGAGAACTGGAGCGAAGCCGAAGCACTGGACGTGCTTCGCGACTTATTGCACAAAACCTGCGGCATCGAACCCGCCTCTATTCAGCTCGGCTCCTCTTTAGTCAAAGATCTTAATATTGACTCCCTCGGCATGATGGAAGCCATCATCGAAGCAGAAGATGCCTTTGGCGTCTCGATTGACGCCGGCGAACTTTCCCCCACCCTCACCATTCAGGGTCTTATTAATATTCTTTCCGCAAAAGGCGTGATCAAGCGCTGATCCCAACATCCCAATGGACCGATCAACAAGAATCAACGTTTTCCTCTACTAATAGAGTGGTTGCAAACACCCCGATCGCAATAACCGGCTTCGGGGCTGTTTCTCCCCTGGGAAGCACTGCCCAGAGCAGCAGCCAAAGCTTTTTGGCTGGAGGCAGCGGCATCCAATCACTTGGATGCACTGAATTTTCTGATTTCAGCGTGCAGATTGGTGGGCCATGCGAGTGCCCCATCGAACGCGTTCTGCCTCCCCACCGGGCCCGCAGACTGGATCGCTGCTCGCAATTAGGCCTAATCGCCGCAGCAGAAGCCTGGACTGAGGAGCACGCCAAGGGGTTTTCCCCGGAGCGTATCGGTGTGGTGTTCAGCACGGGGATCGGCGGCGTCAGCAGCCTGATTGAGCAGCTGCACGTGCTCGAACAACGTGGCCCCGCCAAGGTGAGCCCTCATACCGTGGCGCTGATCATGCCGAATGCGCCAGCCGCCCAGATCAGCTTGTTGATCGGAGCTTGCGGCTGGCTGGAGTCACCGGTGTCGGCCTGCTCCGGTGG
>VGPQ01000098.1 GCA_016882555.1 Cyanobacteria bacterium M_surface_7_m2_040 | reverse complement strand
GTTGTCGGTGAACGCTCCCACCAGCACCGCCACGCCGCCCGGGCCGTAGCCCTCGTAGCGCACGTCCTCGAACTGCTCTCCTTCCCCCTGGCCCTGGCCTGACCCCTTGGCGATGGCCCGGTCAATGTTGGCGTTGGGCACCCCGGCAGCCTTGGCTTTTTCGATGGCGGTGCGCAGCTGGAAGTTGCCGGCCGGATCCGCTCCCGCCCGGGCCGCCACCATGATCTCGCGCCCGAGGCGGGTGAACACGGCCCCACGCTTGGCATCGACGACCGCCTTGGTGCGCTTGATCTGGGCCCATTTGCTGTGGCCGGCCATGGTGGTTACCCCGCCGCATCAAGCACGAGTTTGGGCTGCAGGCTGCCCCCTTCTCGGGCGCTGGCGATGCCGGCCCAGCGGCCTTCAGGCGTGGTGATCACCACCGCCTGCCCCGGCGGCCACTCCTGGGTTGCCTGCAAGCGGCGGCCGCAGCGCCAGTCGCCCTGCTCGGCTGCATCGTTGAGGGCCTGCAGTGGCAGATGGGTCAGGGCCGCCAGGGGGGGCAGCAGCTCGGGCAGCGGTGCTCCGCCGGCCAGCGCGTCGAGATCCAGGGCCTGCCAGGGCACCGCCTGCGCCAGCGTGAAGCCAAGGGCTGCGGTGCGCCGCAGGCTCGCCAGGGTGCCGCCCACACCCAGGGCTGCCCCCAGATCGCGGGCCAGGGCGCGGATGTAGGTGCCGGCTGAGCACTGCACCTGCAGCTCCAACTGGCCACTGGCTGGATCCCAGCCCAGCAGCTCCAGCCGCTCGATCACAACGCGGCGGGGTGCCAGCTCGAGGGTTTCACCGCGGCGCACCCGCTGGTAGGCCCGCTGCCCGTTGACGTGCACCGCCGAGACCTGGGGCGGAATCTGTTTGATCGGGCCGCGAAAGGCGTCCAGCGCCTGCTCGATGGCGTTGCGGTCCAGATCAGCGGGCTGGCTCTGGCGCGCCAGCACCTCGCCCTCGAGGTCGTCGCTGCTTGTGCGCAGCCCCAGTTGCACCACGCCCTGGTAGGTCTTGCTGCCGCTGAGGTAGGGCAGCAGGCGTGTGGCCGGGCCCAGGGCAATCGGCAACACGCCGGTGACGGCGGGGTCCAGGGTGCCGCCATGGCCCACGCGCTTGAGCCCGTAGGCACTTCGCACCCGGCTCACGCAGCTGTGGGAGCTGAGGCCGGCCGGCTTGTCGAGCACCAGGAAACCGCAGGACATCGAGGGTGGTGAACAGAGCAGGCGGGGCCGAGCGGGGCTGCTGAAGCAGCCGTGGCTCCGCTGTGGCGCAGGACGGTGAACCCCGACAACCTGGAGCGAGTGTGCTCGATGGCCTGTGCCGATGACCCTGCAGCAGCGCCGCGACCTGGCCTTTCTGGTGCTCTCGGGGCTGTTCCTGGGCACCATGGCGATGCTCAACATCCTGGGCCTGACACGCTTTCTGCTGCTGGGGCAACTGGGCCCGTGGCCGATCGTGGTGGCGATCGGTGCCCTGCCCTATCCGCTCACCTTTTTGTGCACCGATCTGATCAGTGAGATCTGGGGGGAGGACAAGGCCTCCCAGCTGGTCTGGGTGGGGCTGCTGCTCAACGGCTGGATCGTGCTGATCCTTTGGCTCGGCGGGGTGCTGCCCGGGGTGAGCGGCGCCACCGGTGAGGCCACCTTCTTTGAGGTGCGGCGGCTGGCCTTCGGGGCCGTGGGCGCCTCGATGGCGGCCTACCTGGCGGCCCAGTTCACCGATGTGCGGCTGTTCCATTTCTGGAAGCGCTTCAGCGGCGGCAAGGCCCTGTGGCTGCGCAACAACGGCTCCACCCTGGTGAGTCAGCTCGTGGACACCAGCGCCGTGGTGCTGATCAGCCATTACGGCAGCCATGTGCTGCCGGTGAGCCCTGAGCTGCCGCTGGCCCCGCAGTTGCTGGGCTTCATCGGCAGCGGCTATCTGTTTAAGGCGCTGGCGGCCCTGGCCGACACCCTGCCCTTCTACTGGCTGACCGCCTGGTTGCGCCGCTGGCTCGAGGTGCCGGGCGAGGGGGCTGAGCTCGGTTGAGCGGCTGAACCGCTGCGTAGGTTGGCTTGATCCGCAGCCACGGCGTTCGTGACCAGCAGCCACTCCCGAACGGCGCCTGCAGGGTCGCCCAGGGTGGATCTGAGCATCGAGGCCTTTCTGGCTGATGGTTTTGGTCTGCTGGCCCAGCTGGCCGCTTACCTGCAGATCAGCCCGGAGGTGCTGCAGGCACGGCTGCCCAAGGGCACCGATGATCTGGCTGCCCTCCACCCAGGGGCGTTTGATCCGGCCCAGGCCGGTCGCTTCTACGAAGACACCGTGGGCACCGCTCACCTGCTTGAGCTGGCCGCCTGGCACCTGGGCAGCAGTGATTACATCGCCGACACCCTGCGCCTGCAGCAGCGCTTTGCCCGCGGTCAGGTGCTCGATTTTGGCGGCGGCATTGGCAGCCATGCCCTGGCGGCGGCGGCTCTGCCGGCGGTCGAGGTGGTCTGGTACGTCGATCTCAACCCCCACAACCGGGCCTTCGTGAGCCAGCGGGCGGCAGCGCTCGGCCTGTCAGAGCGCCTGCGCTGCTGCCGCGACCTGGGCGAGGCTTCCCTGCCGCAGCGCTTTGACACCGTGGTGTGCCTTGATGTGCTTGAGCATCTGGCCGACCCTGCCGCCCAGCTGGACCTGTTTGCCAGCCGCATGGGCCCGGATGCCACAGCCCTGCTCAACTGGTATTTCTTCAAGGGATTCCACGGCGAATACCCCTTCCATTTCGATGAGCCGGCGCTGGTGGAGCGTTTCTTCCGCACCCTGCAGAGCCGCTTTCTTGAGCTCTTCCATCCCTATCTGATCACCACCCGCGCTTATCGCCTGATGGGGTGAGCGGTCGGATCACGTCGAGCGGCAACGGCCGATGCAACAAAGCCGGCACCCTTGGGCGCCGGCTTGCTGACTGATGGTCGATCTGGCGCGCCGTGCTCAGGCGACCGCCACGTTGATGCGCTTGCGGCTGCGCAGACCGCGCTTGATGGTGTCGAAGCTGACCACCCCGTCCACCAGGGCGAACAGGGTGTCGTCGGAGCCGCGGCCCACATTGACGCCAGGCAGCACGGAGGTGCCGCGCTGGCGGATCAGGATCGAGCCGGCACTGACGGCCTCACCGCCGTAGCGCTTGACACCCAGACGTTTGGAATTCGAATCGCGGCCGTTGCGGGTTGAGCCTGTGCCTTTCTTGTGGGCCATGGGAAATCAGCGGTTCAGAAACGTCGAAGGGGGATGACCTGGGTGATCCGATCGTTGGGCTCAGCGTCAGCTGCCGGGTTTGATGGTCTCCACCATCACACGGGTGAGCTCCTGGCGGTGCCCATTCTTGCGGCGGGTCTTCTTCTTGGGGCGCATCTTGTAGACGATCACCTTGGGCCCCCGGCGGTGTTCGAGCACCTTGAGCGTGACGGTGGCGCCCTTCACGTAGGGCTGGCCCAGGCTGGTCTTGCCGCCGGCGTTGACCAGCAGCACCTTGTCGAGGGCCACGGTGGCACCGACCTCGGCGCTGAGGCGGTCCAGGTCGTAATAACGCTGGGGCTGCAGCCAGAACTGCTGGCCGGAGGCCTCAACGATGGCGTAGCTGCTGTCGCCGGCATCGGCCTGGGTTGCGGCGGCGGCAGAGCTGGTGCTGGCCGCTTTGTCCGCCGCTTTGGCGGCAGATTTGGCAGCCGCCTTGTCGCCTGGGGCGTCCTTGGCAGCTTCTTTGGGGGTGGCAGGGCTCATGGCAGGCGCTGGGGCGGTCAGGCTGGGACGCAGCAAAGGCATCCCGATTGGGCCTGACGCGCGCAATCGGAAGACAAACAACAATCTTCGAGCTTTGCCTTTCCTTTCGTCAACATTTAGGAGCCAGCGTCCGGCGGGTTGTGCGCCGCGTCCATGCAGGAGCCCCAGCTCATCCTTGCCTCCCTGGTGGTCGATCCGCGGCTGCAGCAGGCCTGTGGCCTCTGGCTCAAGGGGGGGCGGTATCGGCTGCTGCCTCCCCCCGACGCCTTGGCAGCAGGAACGCTCGCGGGTCCCCAGCTGGATCAGGTGCTGGAGCAGGTCGATGCGGTCTTGATTGAGGAGGGAGTGCTGGCTGCCGCCAGCATCGAGCATCTGCTCTCCCGTGGATTGCGTTTGCCGGCGGTGGTGATCGGGGCTGTGAGCGGTCGCGTGACGTACCACGAGGGCGAGGTGCATCTGCCCCCGGATCAGCTCGAACAGCTCACCTACAGCCTCGATGCCGCCTTTGCCCGGGTGCTCAGCCAGGAGCTGCAGGGGCTCGGCGGCGGCGACGGTGCCCAGACAGCCGAGGTCTCCGAGGGCTGGAAGCTCGGCAACCGGCTCAAGGAGCGACTCGGGCTGCTCGGTGTCTTTTACAAGCGGGATCCCGATCGCTTTCTGCGGCAGCTGGGTGAGAGCGAGCGCCGCGACCTGCTCAATTCACTGGAGCGCACCTACCGCGATCTGCTGCTGAGCTACTTCCGCGACCCTGCCGTGGCCAACCAGGCCCTGGAAAGCTTTGTGAACACCGCCTTTTTCAGTGATCTGCCGATCACGAAAACGGTGGAAATCCACATGAATCTGATTGACGGGTTCTCCAAACAGCTCAAGCTGGAGGGGCACCGCACGGAGTTTCTGCAGGACTACCGCCTCGCCCTGCTCGATGTGATGGCCCATCTCTGCGAGATGTACCGGCGTTCGATCCCCGCCGATGCGCCCATCACCCTGCCTGCTTCCAGCGGCACTGAGGTCCTGTCCTGAGCCCTTTGCACCATGAGCCCTCGCAAGACCTACATCCTCAAGCTGTACGTGGCCGGCAACACGCCCAATTCAATGCGGGCGCTCAAGACCCTGCGCAACATCCTCGACACCGAGTTTCGCGGGGTCTATGCCCTCAAGGTGATCGATGTGCTTAAAAATCCCCAGCTCGCCGAGGAGGACAAGATCCTGGCCACGCCAACCCTGGCCAAGATCCTGCCGCCGCCGGTGCGGCGCATCATCGGCGACCTCTCAGACCGGGAGCGGGTCTTGATCGGCCTGGATCTGCTCTACGAGGAGCTCACTGAAGAGGGCCTGGGGGGGGATCCGCCAGCGCCGTCGACCTCAGCGGACGATCCACCCGGGTCGGGTCCCTGAGCGGCCCCGCCCCCTTGTGTTGCCGGCCCGGCAAGCATCCGGCAGCCAAGCCGTGGGCCCTGCTCCCCTCTCCCCCTTCCGTTCTTCCCGTTCTTCGGACACCAGGCCGTTTCCATGACAACGCAGGATCCATCACCCACCACGCCACCGCTCCTGCAGGTGCAGAAACTGCCCACGGCGATCGAGGGCTTCGATGACATCTGCCATGGCGGCCTGCCGATCGGCCGTTCGACCCTGATCAGCGGCACCTCGGGCACCGGCAAGACGGTGTTCTCACTGAACTTCCTCTACAACGGCATCCACCAGTTCAACGAGCCGGGGATTTTCGTCACCTTTGAAGAGTCGCCCCTCGACATCCTGCGCAACGCCGCCAGCTTCGGCTGGAACCTGCAGGAGATGGTGGAGCAGGACAAGCTGTTCCTGCTCGATGCCTCGCCCGACCCCGAGGGCCAGGACGTGGCCGGCAGCTTTGACCTCTCGGGCCTGATCGAGCGGATCAACTACGCCATCCGCAAGTACAAGGCCCGGCGGGTGGCGATCGACTCGATCACCGCCGTGTTCCAGCAGTACGACGCCGTCTCGGTGGTGCGGCGCGAGATCTTCCGGCTGATCGCCCGGCTCAAGGAGATCGGCGTCACCACGGTGATGACCACCGAGCGCATCGACGAATACGGCCCGATCGCCCGCTACGGCGTCGAGGAGTTCGTCAGCGACAACGTCGTGATCCTGCGCAATGTGCTCGAGGGCGAGCGGCGTCGCCGCACCGTCG
>VGPQ01000097.1 GCA_016882555.1 Cyanobacteria bacterium M_surface_7_m2_040 | reverse complement strand
GGGGCAGACCCAGCACATCCTTGTTGCCGGTGCTGCGGGCCGCCACAGCGAGGGGGGCAGGCTCGGCCACCGGGATCTGCAGCTGAGGCTCAGGCTGGAGCTGAGGCTCAGACCGTGGCTGCAGCGTGGGTTCATCCGCTTCAGGCTCCGCATACACCGACACCACAGGAGCGGGGTCGGGAACCTCGGGCAGGCGTTCGGACAGGGCGTCCACGGCGATGTCTTCCGGCACCTCCTGGCTCATCTGCGCACTCCGCCTGCTGCACAACCAGGGCTGTTATAAAGGTTTCCTCAGGCCAGGGCCAACCCCTTGGCATCAAAGACCCCTTCAAACAGCACCGAGCTGAGGTAGCGCTCACCCGAATCGGGCAGCACCACCACGATGGTCTTGCCGCTGAGGGCCGGCTCCCGGGCCAGGCGCAGGGCGGCCACGGTGGCGGCACCGCAGGAGATGCCCGCGAGGATGCCCTCCTCGCGCATCAGGCGCCGGGCCATCGCCACGGCCTCCTCATCGCCCACGGTTTCGACCCGGTCAACCAGAGCGAGATCGAGGTTGGCCGGCACGAAGCCGGCACCGATGCCCTGGATCTTGTGGGGTCCGGGCTTGACCTCGGCGCCGGCGCGGGTCTGGCTGATCACGGGGCTGTTGGTGGGCTCCACCGCCACCGACAGCAGCGGCTTGCCCAGGGTCGTCTTGATGTAGCGGCTGACGCCGGTGATGGTGCCGCCGGTGCCGACGCCGGCAACCAGCACGTCGAGCTGGCCCTCGGTGTCGCTCCAGATCTCCGGGCCGGTGGTGTCGTGGTGAATCTGGGGGTTGGCCGGATTGGCAAACTGCTGCAGCAACACGTAGCGATCCGGATCCGCAGCCGCCATCTCCTTGGCGGTATTGATGGCCCCGGGCATGCCCAGGCGCCCCTCGGTGAGCACCAGGCGGGCGCCATAGGCCGTGAGCAGCTTGCGCCGCTCCAGGCTCATGGTTTCCGGCATCGTGAGCGTGAGCGGTAGGCCGCGCGAGGCCGCCACAAACGCCAGGGCAATGCCGGTGTTGCCGCTGGTGGGCTCGATCAGCTCCTTGCCGGGCCCCAGCAGGCCATCCTGCTCGGCCTGCCAGATCATGGCTGCGCCGATGCGGCATTTGACCGAATAGGCCGGGTTGCGGCCTTCGATCTTGGCCAGCACCCGGGCGCCACAGCCTTCGGTCACACGGTTGAGTTGAACCAGCGGGGTGCGGCCGATGCTGAGGCTGTTGTCGGCAAAGATGGTGCTCACCGGGGCAGGGCAGGCGTCGCTTGGGGCACCCTAGGCAGGGGCGGCGCCGCCGGCAGGATGAGCTCCACCTTGGCTCCACCAGCGGGGTGGTTGCTCGCCAGCACGCGCCCGCCATGGCCGGCGGCGATCTGCTGCACGATCGCCAGGCCCAGGCCGCTGCCGGTGCGCACGCCGCGGGCCCGGGCGGGATCGCCGCGGTAGAAGCGCTCGAACAGATGGTCCTGATCGTCGGCGCTGAACCCCGGCCCCTGATCGCGCACGGCGATCACTCCCCAACGCCCACTCTGCTGCAGGGTGACGGTGATCGCGGCCCCATCGGGGCTGTAGCGCAGAGCGTTGTCGAGCAGGTTGAGCAAGGCGCGGTGCAGCCGCGGGGCATCGGCCTGGATGCAAAGAGCGGCGCTGCCCTCGAGCGTCAGCTGCACCTGGCGCTGGGCGGCAATCGGCCGCAGGCCTTGCCACACCTGCTCCACCAGAGCGGCCACCGGCACGCTCTGGGCATCAGCGAGAGCATCGGGAACGGTGTTCTCCAGGCGCGACAGCTCCAGCAGATCACTCACCAGCTGCTGCAGGCGCAGCAACTCGCGCTGCAGCCGCTCCACCAGCCGGGCATGTTGGGGTGAGGCGCGCTCGGCCAGGCTCTCGCCCACCAGCAGCAGGGCCGTGAGCGGGGTCTTGAGCTCGTGGGCGACATCGCTCACCCAGCGCTCCTGCTGCTCCAGCTGGGCCTCGAGCGAGCGGCGACTGCTGAGCACCAGCGCCAGCCAGCCGCCATCGGTGGGCATCACCAGCAGATCGAGGTCTCCTTCCGGAGAGGTCCACTCGAGGCGCTGTGGACGATCGAGCCGGCGACTGCGCTGCACCGCTTCCAGCAAGGCCGCATCGTTGCAGAGGCCAGCGAGCGTCAAGCCAAGGCCATGGCGTCCACCATCGATCTGCAGCAACTGCTGGCCCCGGGGATTGAGATGCACCACCCGATCGGCCCGATCGAGAATCACCCAGCCGCTGGGGGAGGCATCGATCCAGCCCAGCACCCGCCGCAGCGAGAGACTGCGCAGGCCCTGGCGCGGGGTTGCACGATCACGGCGCAGCACCAGGCCGATCACCAGGCCCACCAGGCCGCTGAGTGCTGCCAGCAGCAGGGTGCTCACCCGAAGCGGTAGCCGAAGCCGCGCACGGTGAGCAGATGCTCGGGCTCCGAGGGGTTGGCCTCGAGCTTTTCGCGCAGCCAGCGGATGTGCACATCCACCGTCTTGCTGTCGCCGATGTAGTCGTAGCCCCAGATCTGCTCCAACAGCTTGTCGCGACTCCAGACCCGGCGCGGATGGCGCATGAACAGCTCCAGCAGGCGGTATTCCTTGGGGGAGAGGTTGACCAGCACGCCATCGCGGGTGACGCGGCACTCCTCGGGGTACAGCTTCAGATTGGCGTGCTCCAGCACGCTGGGCTCCTGCTGCTGCAGGGCCGAGCGGCGCAGCAGGGCGCGGCAGCGGGCCACCAGCTCGCGCATGCCGAAGGGCTTCACCAGATAGTCGTCGGCGCCCACCTCCAGGCCGAGCACGCGATCGGTTTCGCTGTCGCGGGCACTCACCACCAGGATGGGCGTGGAGTTGCGGGCCGCCCGCAGGGCGCGGCACACCTCGAGGCCCCCGAGGCCGGGCAGCATCAGATCAAGCACCACCAGGCCATAGGGCGCCTCGGCAGGAGCTTTTTGCAGCAGGTTGAGCGCATCGCGGCCATTGGCCACGGCGGTCACGGCATAGCCCTCGAGCTGCAGCGCATCGGCGATGGTCTCGCGGATCGTGTCGTCGTCCTCGACGAGCAGCAGGGTCGCCTCCATGGCGCCATTCTGGCGTTCAGCCAAGCCGATACCCCCTGCCGCGCACGGTGGTGATCAAGGTTGGAGAGGCAGGATCGGCTTCGAGCTTGATGCGCAGCCAGCGGATGTGCACATCCACCGTCTTGGGATCGAGTTCAAACGAACTGCACTCCCCCCAGACCTGCTCGAGCAGGGTGTCGCGATCCAGAATCTGGCCTGGATGGCGCAGGAAAAACTCGAGCAGACGAAATTCGCGCGGGGTGAGATCCACCGGCCTGCCTGCGAGGCGAACCTCGTGTTCCTCCACCAGCATCGTGAGCTCGGCATGGCACAGGCAGGTGAGCGGGTTGCGCGCCTGCTCCTGGGCCAGGCGCAGCTGCTGACGCCGCCACAGGGCGCGGCAACGGGCCGCAAACTCAGGCATCGACAGCGGCTGCGGCAGCACGTCGTCGGCCCAGCTCTCGAGCAGCTGCACGCGGCTCGGTTCATCGAGCTGGGGGCCCACCGCCAGGATCGGCAGGCTGAGGCGATGGGCCTCAACCCAGCGGGCAAAGCGCTGCCGCGCCAGCGTGCCAATGCCGAGATCCACCACCACCACATCAACGGGATCGCTGTCCTCGGCGGGCATCAGCCGTTGTTGGGCTTCCTCGGGATGGCTGCAGGCGATCAATTGCAGGCCCTGGTTCTCCACCAGCGACCGCAATGACGCAGTCCAGCCTGGATGGCCATCGAGCAGAAGAAGCCGCAAGGGCTCCTGGCTCATCGACGCTGGGGCAGAAAACTGATCACCAGGCGCCGCTGGCTGTCGAGCTGCAGCCAGCCTTCTTCGCGCAGGGCCACCAACACCCGGGTCACGGTGACGCGGGTGGTGCTGAGTGCCGAGGCGATGTCTTGATGGGTGAGTTTGAGGTTGAGGCGCAGGCCCTGCTCACAGGGTTGGCCGTAGCTGGTGGCCATCAGCTCCAGGAACCCCCGCACCCGCTCCTCGATGCGGCGCAGCCCCAGCAGTGCCAGCAGCGCCTCACTCTGGCGGTAGCGCTGACCCACGGCCTGCAGCAAGCCCAGGGCCAGGGCGGGCTCACGGCTGATCGCCTCGCAACTGATGCACAGCAGATCGGTGTCGGCCATGGTCACGACCGCGTAGGCCTCCACCTGGGTCAGGGGGTCACCGAAGGGCTCCCCGGCACCCGCCAGACCCAACAACAACTCATCGCCCTGGATCGAAATGGCGGTGAGCTTGACCATGCCACGCACCACCAGCCACACGCTGTTCTTCAGCAGGGGCACGCTGCTGCCCGCGCTCAGATGCACCAGGTTGTTGCTGTTGTAATTGGCTTCAAGCAGGTCGCGAAAGCCGTCGGAACGGCTGGCATCGCGCGCGGGGGTGAAGACCATGGCTGGTGCCAAAGGGGTTGGCGCCAACGTACGGAGGCCCTTGGGGGCATGAGCAAAGCTTCGGTAGTGCCGCGATTAAGAGCTGGTTAGGGTCAGATCTGCTGCACCCTGTTTCAGGTTGGCCGTTCAATCGCTGCGCATGGGATGAGCATGGAGTGGGGCTCAACCCCGGCGCCGGAATGGGCAGCGCTGCTTGTGGCCCTCGGCGCGGTGCCTGGGGCCTGGCTGCGGTTTCGGCTGGTCAACCACTTCGAGCCGATGGTGCCGCGCAAGCATTGGGGCACCTTCGGGGTCAACCTGATCGCCTGCCTGGCCCTGGGGCTGATCGTGAGCCTGGGGCAGGAGTGTGGTGAAGCCGTGAAGCGCCTGTTGCTGCTGCTCGGCACTGGTTTTCTCGGCAGCTTCAGCACCTTCTCCACCTTCATCGTCGAACTGCACACCGTGCTGCGGCAGCGCCACTGGCGTGAAGGGCTGCTGCTGGTGACGGGCTCGGTGCTGGGTGGCCTGCTGGCGATCAAGACGGGCATGCTGCTCGGGGCCCGCGGATGAGCCAACCCGAGCTGCAACGCGAACTGCGCGAGCTGGCCCTGGTGGCAGCCGGTGCCATCCCCGGAGCCCTGCTGCGCTGGCAGCTGGAAGGAAGCGCCAGCGCCTGGATCGGCGGCCTCAAGGGGCTCATCGATGGCGATTTCGCCGCCAACATGGCAGGCTGCCTGGTCTTCGGGGTGCTGCTGGCGCGGCCCAGGCCTTCAGCACGGCTGATGCTGTGGGCAGGCATCGGCTTCTGCGGATCACTCACCACATTTTCGAGCTGGATGCTGGAGCTGGTGCGGGCCCTTGATCGCGGCGACATCGTGGGCAGCCTGCGCGTGCTGCTCACGAGCCTTGCGGGCGGCCTGCTGCTGGTGAGCCTGGGCGGGTGGCTGGGCAGGGGGATGTTCAACCCTGCTCCTGAAGCGTCTGGGAGCAACAACCGATCAACTGATCCAGCCAGGCGCGCAGATCCCTGAGCACCCCAGATTCCAAGCGGTAATAGGTCCAGCGACCCTGCTGGCGGTCAACCAACAGACCCGCCTCCTTGAGCACCCTGAGGTGAAAGGACAGCTTGGACTGGGCCAGGCCTAGCTCCGCGGTCAACTCGCAGACACAGCGCTCACCACCCGCCAACGCCTCGACCACCTGCAGGCGGATCGGATCAGCCAGGGCCTTGAGCACGCGGCGGGCCTGGTGGCCGGCCAGACAGCAGCTGGATCCTTGCCGCTGCTGATCCCCCGCAGCCCCATCGACAGGCCGAGGGGCCGACGAGGCGCTTAACCGCTCGATTACATTCATCAAGCTTTCTTGATGTGAAATGGGACGGTAGCGCAAAAGCTCCTGTGAAACTCGGCATCAACGGGTTCGGCCGCATCGGCCGGCTCGTGTTTCGGGCCCTGTGGGGCCGCCCCGGCATTGAGCTGGTGCACGTCAATGACTGCGGCG
>VGPQ01000096.1 GCA_016882555.1 Cyanobacteria bacterium M_surface_7_m2_040 | reverse complement strand
GCAGCGACCTGGAGCTCGGCGTGGATCCACGCCGCTGCCGTCGCATCCGCCCCCTGGCCCTGCAGGCCCGGCTGCTGGAAGCCCTCAAGTTCAGGGTGCTGGCCTCCCAGGACGACTTTTTCACCGCGTTCCAGCCGGGCACACCGCTGGCCGCGTCAGCCTTTCGCGCCTGGCTGCCGCAAGTGATGCCCCAGGCAGCGGATCTGGACGACGCCGAACTGATCAACGTGCTCGAGCGTGCGCGTTTCCTCTACTGCGATGGCATCGGTTGCGACAAAACGGGGCAGCGATCTGGGTTGGCATAGGCCGGTCGCTGGTCATGCCATGCCCTACGAGCCCGGATCCACCCAGTGCCGCGTGCTGATCGACTGCAAGGGGCAGATCGAATCGATGCTGCTCACGCTCTCGCGCCTCGACGACACGGCCGCCATTCGCGAGCAGCTGATCGACGTGCATCACCAGCTTGAGGCGCTCCACAACCAGGCACGCCGCGCGGCCTCCCAGGTCTGAACCGCCGCTGCGAAGCAGCCAACGCTGGTCAGGCGTTCCGCTGGTCAGCCCGCAGGTCCATCTCGAACACCTGACAGGCGGCATAGGCGCTGGCCAAGGTGGCGGCATGGGTGCGGCCGCGGGGGTGCTGCTGATGGTCGACCACATAGCGCCCGCTGGTCTCGCGATAAATCAAGCAGCCACGGCCGGTTTCACCCACGTAGGAGAGGTCACCCATGGATCCAAGCGGAGCGTCTTGTCTTTCTCTAGCCGCGGTTGCGAGCAGCGTCCATGTGTGTGGGTCCACACAACATGGAACGTGATCTAGCTCCCGAGCTGATCGCCCGGCCGAGCCCCCAGCTGCTGCAGCAGGCTGGTGCCGGCGCTCGCCGCCTTGCCCTCCAGTTGAGCCTGGCGAAGCAACAGCGGGCAGCCGCCGGTGCTCACCACCAACCCCAGCCCGCTCTCGGCCGCCAGCACCTGACCCGGCGGGTGTACGGCGCTGGGCCAACGGCCCACCAACGCGGCCGCCTCGGGGCTCAGCTGCGGGCTGAGGCGCTCCACCAGCGGCTCGGTGGCCAGCAGCTTCAGGCGCTGGCCACGCCAGCTGGTGCTGGCCCCGGGGTAGAGACCCATCACCCGGCGGTGCAGCGCCAGGGCCGGTCGCTGCCAATCGATCGGCAGATCGTCCTTGCTGATCAGGCGGGCATAGCGCACCCCCTCCTCGCTCTGGGGCTGCAGGCCCAGGCGCGCCAGCCGTTGCTGCCGTGATCCGGGGCCAGCGGCCGCAATCTGCGGCAACGCCTCCACCAGCAGCTCGGCGGTGAGCTGGCTGAGGCGCTGCCCCAGGGTGTGGGCGTTGTCGAGCAGGTGGATCGGGGTGCTGCGCTGCAGCAACACGGCGCCGGTGTCGAGGCCTTCCTCCATGGCCATGATGCCGACGCCTGTCTCGGCGTCGCCTTCGATCAGGGCCCACTGGATCGGAGCGGCGCCGCGCCAGCGGGGCAGCAGCGAGCCATGGCCGTTCCAGCAGCCCAGCGGCGGCTGATCCAGCACCGCCGTTGGCAGGATCTGGCCAAAGGCCACCACCACGGAGGCGTCGGCCCCCAGGCCAGCGAGCTGCTGCTGCAGCTCAGGCTCGCGGCGGATGCGCGCGGGTGTGAACACCGGGATGCCCAGCTCGAGCGCCCGCGCCTTGACCGCCGAGGGCTGCAGCGCCTTGCCCCGGCCGCGGCGCCGATCGGGCTGACTGACCACGCCGACCAGCTCGTGCCCCGCCCCCACCAGCGCGTCGAGACTGGGCACGGCATAGGCCGGCGTGCCCCAGAACAGCAGCTTCACGCCTCGCCGGTGACCGACAGACCCTCGACCCACACAAACGGACAGACGCCATCGGGGGTCACCTTGGCGGGGCCTTCGAAGCCGATCAGGGCCTTGAGCACGGTGCGGATGTCACCGGCCACCGTGGCGGCCTCGATCGACACCCGCTCCCCGCCCCGCACCAACCAACCGTCAAACGGCAGGGAGAACGAACCCTGGCTGGCCTTGACCCCGGCATGCAGGGCCGAGAGCGAATCGATCACCACCAGCGGCCCCGGATGGGTGCAGTGATCCAGGCCGGCCTGACCCGCCAGCTGCGGATCACCCGCGCCGGCCGGTCCGACCTCGAAGTAATCAGGGCCCACCGACACCTTGGCCCCCATGCCGGCATGGCCGGTGGGCGCCACGCCAAAGCTGCGGGCGGTGGCTTCGGAATGCAGGAAATTCCTGATCACCCCGGCCTCCACCAGGGCCAGCCGCTGGGTGGGGGTGCCTTCGCCATCAAAGCTCGAGGCCCCGATGTTGCCGGGGTGCAGGCCGTTGTCATGCAGGTTGAAGAAGGGGCAGGCCAGCGGCTCACCCAGCGACTCGCGGGTGCTGAGGCTGACCCCATCGAGCACCGCGCGGGCATTGAACAGGCTGCTGAAGGCCCCGATCAGATCCAGAAACGCCTCCGGGCTAAACACGCAGGTGTAGTGGCCCGTGGTGATCGGGGCGTAGTCCAGATGGCTGATGGTGCGCTCGGCCGCCTCGTCGATGCAGCCGGCGATGTCGAGCCCTGTGGCGCCGTAGGCCAGGCGCACCGCTCCGGCACTGCGGGGTTTGCGGCCCGTTTCCTCAGCCCGGGCATAGAGGTAGAGGCTGGCGGTGGTCTGCGCCTGTTGGCGGCAGGCGCCGGCGCTGTTGAGGTAGATGCGCTCGCTGCTGCGCTGGGCCAGGCCGTTGTAGGGAACGGTGCTGATGGCCGCATGACGGCCCAGTAGTTGGCGCTCCGCATCCTTGAGGGTCTCAAGCAGGTTGAGGATGTTGCGCGGCTGATGCAGGGGCTGATCCAGCGGCTGCAGCGGCGCCGTGGCGAGCGGTGAAAAGGCGGGGGTGTCGTCGGGATTGCCGAAGGCGCTGGCCTCACGGGCGCCGCTGAGGGCCCGCTCCAGCCCCTCGTCCGAGAGATCCGAGGTGCTGGTGATGCCCACCAGGCCATCGCCGTTCCACACCCGTACGGTGATGGCACTGCGCTGGGCCGCCTTCATCTGCTTGGCGTCGCCCCGATCAACCTGCACCGAAGTGTCACTGCTGCAGGAGGCACCCAGGTCCCACTGGCTGATGCCGTGGCGATGGGCCAGCTGCTCCACCCGGTCGCGCAGCTGCGCCGCCTCGAGCCCAGGTGCGTTCATCAACGCCCCCCCACGGTGATCGAGTCGACCTTGATGTGGGGTTGGCCCACGGTCACGAAGATGCTGCCGCTGACCGAGCCGCAGAAGCCGGCGGCCAGCTCGAGATCGTTGGCGCACATGGAGATGCGCGGCATCACCTCCTTGGCCTCGCCGATCAGGGTGGCGCCCTTGACCGGTTTGGTCAGCTTGCCGTTCTCGATCAGGAACCCCTCCTCAACCGCAAAGTTGAACTGGCCGGTGGGGCCCACGCTGCCGCCACCCATGGATTTGCAGTACAACCCCCGGTCGACCGAGGCGATCAGCGCCTCGGGGCTGTGGGGGCCTGCGGCGATGAAGGTGTTGCGCATGCGACTGGCGGCCGCGAAGCCATGGCCCTGGCGGCGCCCGCTGCCGGTGCGCGGATGGCCGGTGCGCTGCTCGCCGGCCCGATCGCTCAGGAACCGGCGCAGCACGCCGTTTTCGATCAGCACGGTGCGCTGCGGCTCCATGCCTTCGTCGTCCATCGCGAGGGAGCCGAAGGCGCCCTCGGTGCCCCCCTCATCGATGGCCGTGAGCGACGGATGGGCGATCGGCTGGCCCACCATCTCGGCGAACGGGGTGGTGCCCCGTTCGACCTGGGTGGTTTCCAGCAGGTGCCCGCAGGCTTCGTGGAAGATCACGCCACCGAAGCGGTTGGCCAGCACCGCCGGCATCTGACCAGCTTCGACGTAATCGGCATACAGCATCGTGCCGACGCTGTCGCATACATCCAGGGCTGAGGCCTCCGGATCCCAGTCGCGCAGGGCATCGGGACGGTCGCTGGTGCCGTAGCGACGGCCCAGGCTGGCGCGGTGCTCGCCATCGGCGGCCAGCACGTTGAGGCCCAGCGATTGGTGCAGGCGAATGTCGCGGGCAAAGGTGCCGTCACTGGCAGCCACCAGCACCTCCTGCCAGTCGCGGCTGTAACTGCCGCGGCGCACCTGCAGGTGGCGTCCGTGCTGCTCGAGCCGGGCTGTGCCCTCGAGCAGACGGTCGGAGGCCTCGGCCAGGGTGGGGCAGCGCAGCAACCATTCACCCTTGCCGGCCAGGCCGTGATCGCGCAGCTTTGTCAGGCCGGCAAAGGCGTTCGCGGCCGAGGGGCTGGGCACAAGGCCCAGCATCCCCAGGGCCTGCTCCAGGGCAGCCTGAAGGCCCCGGTCGCTGAGGTCGTTGGTGCTCACAAAACCGTCGCGGCGGCCCAGAAACACGCGAATTCCGGCACCCAGACCAAAGGCGGGGCTGACGCTGGTGATGCTGTCCTGCTCAGCGAGCAGCGACAGGTGATCGGTGCGTTCGAGAAACACCTCCACCAGGTCGGCGCCGCTGCGGCGACCCAGGCTGAGCAGAGCGTCGAGGCGCTCACGCCAGTGGGCCCCGAAGCCCGAACTCTGGAGAGGGGGAGCGCTGGCCGGGATGGAGGGGGCAATCAAGACAACGGGCCTCGCTCAGCGCACGGCTGGCTGGAACCGCTCGCTGCGGATCGGCACCATCAGGAACAGCTTGGCCATCTCCGCCGCATTGGCCAGCCAGTAGGGAAGCTTGCGCACGGCCTTCAGCGGGGCAGGGCCTGCACTGTCGTCAGCACTGCTGAGGGCCTTGTTGTTGCTGACGATGCGCTCGAGCCTTGTGTAGAACTTCGGATGCTCGACGTTCAGCACCACCGGGAACACACGGGCTGAGGTCTCGTTGGTCTTGGCGATCACGTATTTGTCGTACTCGCGCGCATCGAGGCCGAGGGCTTCATAGAACTCCTTGCGGGCCACATCGCGCACATACATGGTGGCGAAGACAGCCAGCAGGAAGAAACGGCACCACAGGCGGGCCCGCAGACCGCGTACGGTATCGGGCTGAGCCTTCATCAGGGCATCAAAGAAATCGCCGTGGCGGTTCTCGTCCTGACACCAGTTCTCGAAGAAGTTGAAGATCGGGAAGATCTTGCTTTCGGGGTGCTTCTCAAGATGGCGATAGATGGCGATGTAACGCCAGTAGCCAATCTTCTCCGACAGATAGGTGGCGTAGAAGATGAACTTGGGCTTGAAGAAGGTGTAGGCCTTGTTGGCGGTGAGGAAGCCCAGATCCAGCTGCAGGCCGAAATCGGCCATCGACTTGTTGAGGAACCCGGCATGGCGGGCTTCATCGCGGGCCATGTGGGCAAAGCATTCGGCCAGCAGGGGGTTCTGCTGCTTGATGCGACGGCTGAGCTCCTTGTAGAGCAGGAAGCCGGAAAACTCCGAGGTGCAGCTCTGCTCCAGGAACTCGACGAACACGCGACGGGTGTCCGGATCGAGCTTTTCGGCAGCGCCGTCAAACTCGGCGTTGCGCACGAAGTGGTGGCGGTTGTAGTCCTTGCGGAACTCCTCGCAGATGGCCTCCAGTTCCTGCTCGTTGGGGCGCAGATCCATCGCCGCCATGGCGTCGAAATCCGTGGTGTAGAACCGTGGCGTCAGGATTGTGTCCTTGACCGGATCCTTGATCGCCGGAGCATCCGGCGTTCCAACCGGGGCTCCGCCGGTGGCGGCGGTGGGATCGGCGAGCGCGGTAGGCGGCACCATCGAACGGGTTACGGCAGTGCCTGCATCGTAAGGGCCCCACTGTCAGAGCCGGGGTGCCTGCAAGGGTCTGTTGGGTTGAGACCGGTTGTGGAAGCGGCCCGTTGAGACCCAGAGCTCCGTCAGTTCGGCCCCAGCCACTTCTGGCCGTTGAGCCGCTGCACCAGGCGCGAGACGAGCAGGACCAGGGTCATCTTCTTCTCATCG
>VGPQ01000095.1 GCA_016882555.1 Cyanobacteria bacterium M_surface_7_m2_040 | reverse complement strand
ACCGGAGGGTAAGGTCAATTCAGAAGGCCATACCAGCTCGGTGCCCCCCGGTTCTGCCTGGGGATTCCCTGCCTTCCGTTCCCCGGCCCGGCCACGACCGGAGCTCCATCCGGCGACATGAACAAGACACCCCTACCGTCCATCGACACCCTCGAACGCCAGTGGTATCTGGTCGATGCCGAGAACCAGACCCTCGGCCGTTTGGCCAGCGAGGTGGCCCAGGTGCTGCGCGGCAAGAACAAGCCCTGCTACACCCCCCATCTCGACACGGGTGATTTCGTGATCGTGATCAACGCCGACAAGATTCGGGTGAGCGGCAACAAGCCGACCCAGAAGCTGTACCGCCGCCATTCCGGCCGGCCGGGTGGCATGAAGACCGAGACCTTTGCCCACCTGCAGGCCCGCCTGCCCGAGCGCATCGTCGAGAAGGCGATCAAGGGCATGCTTCCCCACAACGCACTGGGCCGCCAGCTGTTCCGCAAGCTGAAGGTCTACCGGGGTGCTGAACACCCCCACGGCGCCCAGCAGCCCACCGTTCTCGCCCTCAATCCTTCCGCTTCCGCCCAATGAGCCCGAACACCGTCGTCTACTGGGGCACCGGTCGCCGCAAGACAGCTGTCGCCCGGGTTCGCATCGTCCCCGGCAAGGGTCAGATCACCATCAATGGCCGTCCCGGGGACAACTACCTGAACTACAACCCTGTGTATCTGGCCGCGGTCAAGGCCCCGCTGCAGACCCTGGGCCTCGGCAACGAGTACGACATCCTGGTCAACGTGCGCGGTGGCGGGCTCACCGGCCAGGCCGATGCCATCAAGCAGGGTGCAGCACGCGCCCTCTGCGATCTGTCGCCCGACAACCGCAAGCCCCTGAAGACTGAAGGGCACCTGAGCCGCGACCCCCGTGCCAAGGAGCGGCGCAAGTATGGCCTCAAGAAGGCCCGCAAAGCGCCCCAGTTCTCCAAGCGCTGATCCAACAGCTCGCTTCGTTTCCTGCCTCGCCCGTTTCCGCCATGCCCAAGGCCGATATCCATCCCACCTGGTACCCCGATGCCAAGGTGATCTGCAATGGAGAGGTGGTCATGACCACCGGCTCCACTCAGCCCGAGATCCACGTCGACGTGTGGAGTGGCAACCATCCCTTCTACACCGGGACCCAGAAGATCCTCGACACCGAAGGGCGTGTGGATCGTTTCATGCGCAAGTACGGCATGGGTGGGAGCGAGTCGGCATCGGGCACCAAGAAGGCAGCCAAGGGCAAAGCGAGCGACGCCCCTGAGGCCCCTGCTGCTGCAACGGCAGTGGCTGAGGAGACTGCCGGCAAGGCCTGAGCCTGGCCTGACGCTCCGCCCCCTTGGATTCCCAACTGCTCGACGAACGCCTCGAAGCGGCGCGGCGCACCTTCGAGACCCTCGAAACCCAGCTGGCCGACCCCGCCGTGGCAGCCAATCCCGACCAGCTGCAGCACCTGGCACGGGAGAGGGCTCGGCTCGAGCCGCTCGTGCACGACCAGCTGCAATTGCAGCGCTGCCGCGAAGAAGAGGTCCAGGCCAGGGCCCTGCTGCGGCAGCACCGCGGCGAGCCGGCCATGGAAGAGCTGGCCACCGAGGAATTGGAACGGCTCAGCGCAGCGATCGCTGCGCTCGAGCAGCGTCTGACCCTGGCCCTGCTGCCACGCGACCCCCGCGATGAGCGCAGCGTGATGCTGGAAATCCGCGCCGGGGCCGGGGGCGACGAAGCCGCCATCTGGGCCGGCGATCTGGCCCGCATGTACGAACGCTATGCCCAGAGCGTGGGCTGGCGGGTCGAGCCGGTGAGCGCCTCGGAGGCCGACCTCGGTGGCTACAAGGAGCTGATCCTGGCCATCAAGGGCGACGGGGTCTACAGCCAGCTCAAGTTCGAAGCCGGGGTGCACCGGGTGCAGCGGGTGCCGGCCACCGAGTCCCAGGGCCGGGTGCACACCTCCACGGCCACGCTGGCGGTGATGCCCGAGGCCGATCCGGTCGAGGTGCAGATCGATCCCGGCGACCTGGAGATCAGCACGGCCCGCTCGGGCGGCGCGGGCGGCCAGAACGTCAACAAGGTGGAAACCGCCGTCGACCTGCTGCACAAGCCGACGGGCATTCGCGTGTTCTGCACCCAGGAGCGCTCCCAGCTGCAGAACCGCGAACGGGCCCTGGAGATCCTGCGCGCCAAGCTCTACGAACGGGAGCTGGCCGAAGCCAACGCCCGCGAGCGCTCCGATCGGCTGGCCCAGGTGGGCAGTGGCGATCGCAGCGAAAAGATCCGCACCTACAACTACAAGGACAACCGCGTCACCGATCACCGCCTGGGGCGCAACTTTGCGCTCGAGCCGGTGCTGGCCGGCCAACTGCACGATCTGATCACGGCCTGCATCGCCGCCGATCAGAGCCGTCAGCTCGAGGCCCTGGCGCAGCAGGCGGCCCTGGGGTGAGGTCGCCCTGCCGAATCTGGCTCAGCTCAGGCCGATCACATACTTGGCCCACTCGCCGTGGCGGCCGGCGCTCATCTGGCGGCTGGCCTCAAAGCTCAGCGTGCTCAGGGGGCGATGGGGTTCGCGCCGCAGCGGCATGCCCGCCTCCCGGGGAGTGCGGCTGCCCTTGCGCACATTGCAGGGCAGGCAGGCGGTGGTGACGTTGTCCCAGCTGTCGGCACCACCGCGGCTGCGGGGCAGCACATGGTCAATCGAGAGAGGTTCCTTGCCACTGCCGCAGTACTGGCAACGGTGTCCGTCGCGCTGAAACACGTTGCGCCGCGTCAACGGCAGGGGCCGATAGGGAACCCGCACAAACTGGCGCAGGCGGATCACCGTCGGCTGCAGCAGATCGGGGCGCACGGCACGGGAGGGATCGTGCTCAAGACCTTCGGCCTTGCCTTTGAGCACCATCACCATGGCCCGGCGCCAGGTGGTGATGTTGAGCGGCTCATAGGACGCATTGAGGACGAGAACCTGGCTCATGCCAGCTCCCAGGATGGTCGGCATGCTAAGGGCGCTGGCAAGCGCGGCACGGTGCCGGCGCTTACCCTTTGGGCACCGCAGTGTTCATGAACACCCTTCCCCTGGGACCGCAGCCCGAGCCCCACGAGGCGGGCTATTCGCGCCAGCGGGCCTGGGTCGAGGTGGACGCCGCCGCGATCACACGCAACGCCGCCACCCTGGTGGAGGGCCTGGCCCCCGGCAGCAGCCTGATGGCGGTGGTCAAAGCTGATGGCTATGGCCACGGCGCCGTGCCGGTGGCCCAGGCCGCCCTCGCCGGCGGTGCCAGCTGCTTCGGCGTGGCCACCCTGGCCGAGGGGGTGCAGTTGCGCCGCGCAGGCATCCAGGCACCTGTGTTGGTGCTGGGCAACCTGATCCATGCCGAGGAGCTGCGCAGCTGCCTGCGCTGGCAGCTGATGCCCACGCTCAGCGGCATGCGTGAAGCGCTGCTGTGCCAGAACCTGGCGGCGGCGGCCGGGCGGCCGATGGCGGTGCATCTCAAGCTCGACACCGGCATGGCACGGCTGGGGGTCGACTGGCACGAAGGCCCACGACTGGTGGCCGCCATCCGCGACCTGGCCGATGTGGAGCTGGCCGGGGTCTACTCCCATCTGGCCTGTGCCGATGCCCCCCCAGATGATGACAACGGCTTCACGGCGCAGCAGCTGCAGCGCTTCGAGAGCGTGCTGGACAGCCTGCGCCAACAGCAGTTGAGCGCAGGCTGCCGCCATCTGGCCAACTCAGCCGGCACCCTCCGCAGCCGTGCCGTGCATTACGACATGGTGCGGGTGGGGCTGGCGCTCTATGGCCACAGCCCGGCCCCCCACCTGCGGGCTGCTGCAGCCCTGCAACCGGCGATGCAGCTGCGGGCACGGGTGAGCCTGATCCGCACGGTGGAGGCCGGGGTGGGCGTGAGCTATGGCCATCGTTTCCGCACCAGCCGCCGCAGCCGCCTGGCGGTGGTGGGCATCGGCTATGCCGATGGTGTGCCCAGGCAGCTCTCCGGGCAGATCACGGTGCTGCACCGGGGCCGTGCCGTGCCCCAGGTCGGGGCGATCACCATGGACCAGCTGATCCTCGATGCCAGCGACGCCCCTGAGCTGGAGGTGGGGTCCGTGGTGACCCTGCTGGGTCAGGAGGGCGATCTGCAGATCTCCCCAGACGACTGGAGCCGGCGCTGCGGCACCATCCCCTGGGAGATTCTGTGCGGTTTCAAGCACAGGCTGCCGCGGCTGCCGCTGGGGGCACACTGATAAGCTCAGGCCGGCCCCTGGAGAGGTGGCTGAGTGGTTGAAAGCGGCTCCCTGCTAAGGAGTTACAGGAGGCAACTTCTGTCGAGGGTTCGAATCCCTCCCTCTCCGTTTCCCTGTCTTGTCTGCCCGCCCATCACGCCAGAGGCGGCCCGGGCTGGGCTTGCTCAGCAGCCGGCCTGCAGCAAGCGGGCGGCGAGCTCCGGCAGCAGCTGCCCATCGCCAGCGCAGGCTTCGCCTTCACCCATCACCACCAGCAGGGTGGGTGGGCAACCCTCGGCCTCGATGTAGGCGGCATCGTGACGGGCCTGGCTCATCCAGCCGGCCTTGCTCCACAACCGTGCGCCGGCCGGCAACCCAGCCCCCAGAAAACCGTCGACCTGATTCTCGGGATCAGCCGCCCGCGTGGCCGGGTCCAGGCTGCGCTGCAGCAGCTGCCGCATGCGGCCGCAGGCGGGCGGCGACACCAGCGCCGCTGCGATCACGGCCTGCAGCAGCCGTGCCACCCCATCGCTGGAGAGGCTGTTGCGGTTGCCGTTGTCGGCTCCGTAAAACTGGCGCTCGCGGCCATAGGGCCCGTCATCCCAGGTTTTCTGGCAGGCGTTCCAACCAGCCAGCTCGGGCCAGCCCAGGCCAGCCAGCCAACGGTTGACCAGCTGGCGCTGCTCGATCCAGCTGTCGAGGGCAGCACCAGCGAGTTCCGGCCCGCCGGTGGTCCCGCTGAGGCGGTCGAGCACATGCTCGGTGGCGTTGTTGCTGGAGTGAACGACCATCGCCGCCAGCGCCCGGCGCAGCTCAGGGTCGTCAACCAGCCAATCCTGTTGCAGCCAGGCCTCTGCCGCCACCAGATACACGAGCTTGACCACGCTGGCCGGATAGCGCAGCGCATCGCCGCGCCAACTGGCGCCGGTCATGGGCAGGGCCCAGTAGGCCTGGGGATCAAGGGCCGCAGCGCGGTCGATCTGGGATTGGGGAAACCGCAACCAGGTGATCGACAGCTGATCGCCCAGACCCGGGCGACCGTCCTGCTCCAGGGCCCGCACCAGATCGACCAGGCACTGGCCCATGGCCGGATCCGGGCTGTAGAACGCCATCACTGCGGCCAGAGGTTGAGGTGAGATTAGGGACCATGGCCGCCCCCGAACTACTGCAACCCGGCACGGTCTGGGACCTGCTGGGCCCGATCAACGGCTACAGCCGCCCGCAGGGCCCAGGCCTGGCCACCCAGGTCTGGGCTGGGCGCCAGCTGCAGGTGTTGGAGCCCAACCCCGATGGCGAACGGCTGCGGGTGCGACTGCTCGACGATGGCTACCCCTGCTGGATCGAACCCAGCGATCTGCTGGGCCGGGCCCGATCGGCGGCGCGGCGCCCGCCGCAGCTGCTGAGTGCCGCCGCCATCAACGCGCGCCTACCGGCGGTGCTGGCGTTTGCCGAAGCCGCCCTGGAGCAGCCCAACCGCTACCTCTGGGGCGGCAGCCTGGGCCCCGATTACGACTGCTCGGGGCTGGTGCAGCGGGCCTTTGCCGAGGCCGGCGTCTGGATCCCCCGCGACGCCTATCTGCAGGAGCGCTTCTGCCAGCCTGTGGCGGTGAGGCCGGGGGTGCTGCATGCGCTGCGGCCCGGCGATCTGATCTTCTTCGGCCAGCCCCAGCGCTGCACCCATGTGGGGCTGCATCTGGGGGGCGGGCGCTACCTGCACAGCTCGGGCCGCGAGCATGGCCGCGACGGGCTGGGCCTCGACGATCTCAGC
>VGPQ01000094.1 GCA_016882555.1 Cyanobacteria bacterium M_surface_7_m2_040 | reverse complement strand
GGCGACTGCGGCGAGCTGCCGGAGTTGCCTCAGCTGGGCCGGTAGATCCGCTGCAGCAGCCAGAGGCTGATCCACAGCCCGATCAGGTGGGCAAACAGCACCTGGGTGTTGCCCAGCACCGACAGCATTTCGATGGAGGTGATCGGCAGGCCGATCACCCGCCCAGCGGCCCCGGGAGCGGCCTGGATCTGGGCCCCGAAGAAGCCCGGCACCTGCTGGGAGGCCTGCACGAACAGGCTGCCGGCCATCGATTGATAGCCCACCACCGCCAGGGTGATGCCCACCAGGTCGGCGATCAGCCCGCGTTTGATCAGGCGGGCTGTTTCGCCCTTGCTGGGCCGCACCGGGCTGTTGAGGGCACGGCCGCAGCGCACGATCAGCCAGCTCTGCCAGAGGCACCACAGCAGCAGCAGGAAGGCCAGGGTGGTGAGCGAGATGCCGGGCCCCAGGCCCAGGGCCCGCGATGAGTTGGCGGCCAGGCGGCCGCCGATGTTGTTGAAGGTCAGCACCCCGATCACCACCACGCCCAGCACCACCTGGGCCCAGAACCGCACCCAGCCCATGCGGCGCAGTGCGGCCGAGATCAGCTGCAGGTCGAGGCGGTCGGCCATGGCAGGGATGGGGCAGCGTGGCCCGCAGGGTGCTCCAAAGTTGCCATGGGAGGATCACGGCGTCGCGCCTCTGCGTTGGGTTCTGTTGCGTTGCTGCTGCACTGATCGCGCGTGATCCCGCTGCGAACCCCTGCTGAAGCCCTGCAGCCGACGGCCATCGCCCTCGGCAGCTTCGATGGTCTGCACGAGGGCCACCGCACCGTGATCGCTGCCGTGGCGGCGGCGGTGCGCGACAACCCCGCGCTGGTGCCCACGGTGGTGAGCTTCTGGCCCCATCCGCGCGAGGTGCTCCACGGCGAGCGGCGTCTGCGCCTCGATCTGCCCTCGGAAAAGCTCGATCTGCTGGGGCCCCTGGGGATAGCGCAGCTGGTGCTGGTGCCCTTTGACCGGACGCTGGCGGCGCTCAGCCCCGACGCCTTTGTGGAGCGGGTGCTGGTGGCGCAGCTGGGGGCCCGCTTCATTGCGGTGGGTGAGAATTTTCGCTTCGGTGTCGGGCGCTCGGGCTCGGCGCACGATCTGCAGACCCTCGCCGCAGCACGCGGGGTGGCCGTGGCGGTGGTGCCGATGCTGCACGACAGCAGCGGACGCCACAGCAGCAGCCGCATCCGCGCGGCCCTGGCGGCGGGTGACCTCAGCCAGGCGGCTGCCTTGCTGCAGCGGCCCTACCGGTTCCAGGGGCAGGTGGTCAGGGGGCGCGGTCTGGGGAAGGGTCTGGGCTGGCCCACCGCCAACCTGCAGGTCGAGGGGCGCAAGTTTCTGCCGCGGGAGGGGGTCTACGCCGCCCGCACCTGGCTGGCCGGCCACAGCGAGCCCATGGCGGCGGTGATGAACCTGGGGCCCCAGCCCACCATCGATCCGGCGTCTCCATCGGCGGTGGAGGTGCATCTGCTCGACCGGCGCCTGGAGTTGCTCGGTGAGGAGCTGATCGTCGAGCCGCTGCGGTTTCTGCGCGATCAGCAACGCTTTGACGGCTTGGAGGCGCTCAAGGCCCAGATCGCCCGCGATGCCGATCGGGCCCGCGCCCTAAGCGGCGGGGTAGGCGTTGGTCAGGCCCCAGCTGATCAGGGCGGCGATGCCGCCAAGCAGCAGAATCCCTGACACAAGCACCAGCATCGGGTTGTCGCTGTCGGGGCTGACTGGAGCCATCGCCACCTGAACACCATGCCCCCTACCCCTAGCAGTGCTGAGGTCGAACGGCTGCTCGACGCCAACCTCGACCGCGCCCGCGAAGGCCTGCGGGTGCTCGAAGACTGGGCCCGCTTTGCGCTCGATCGCGCCGATCTGGTGGCCCGCTGCAAAGACATGCGCCAACGGCTGGGGCGCCTGCATGCCGACCGCTACAAGCTGGCCCGGCACACCGCCAGCGATCCTGCCGCCGGCATGGGCCATCCCGCCCAGCTGGAGCGTCAGGAGCCGTCCCAGGTGGTGGGGGCGAATGCCTCCCGCGTCGCTGAGGCCCTGCGGGTGCTCGAAGAATTTGGCCGCGGCGACAGTGCGGCGCTGGCGGCCGAGGCGGCCGCGATCCGCTACCAGCTCTATGACCTGGAGGTGGATCTGCTGCAGGCCGTGCGGTTGGCGGGATCGGCTGGCGATGGGCGGCGGGCCCAGTTGGCCCAATGCCACCTGTATCTGATCACGGCGCCGATGGTGGGGCTCGAGGCCATGGCCGAGGCGGCCCTGGCCGGTGGGGTGCGGCTGCTGCAGTACCGCGCCAAAGGCGATGCCTGCGCCAGCGATGGCCTCCCGATCGATGACGCCACCCGCCTGCAGCAGGCCCGCGCCCTGCGTCAGCTGTGCAGTCGCCACGGGGCCCTGTTCATCGTCAACGACCGCATCGATCTGGCCCTGGCGACGGAGGCCGATGGCGTGCACCTGGGCCAGGGGGATCTGCCGCCGGCCCTGGCCCGCCGGCTGCTGGGGCCGGCGCGCCTGATCGGCCGCAGCACCCACCGCCTCGAGCAGTTGCAGCAGGCGGTGGCCGACGGCTGCGACTACGTGGGCGTCGGCCCCGTGCATGCCACCCCCACCAAACCGGGGCGCGAGCCGGTGGGCCTCGACTATGTGCGCCAGGCCGCGGCTGCCAGTCCGATCCCGTTCTTCGCGATCGGCGGCATCGAGGCCGCCAACCTGGAGGCCGTCCGGGGCGCCGGGGCGAGCCGCGTGGCTGTGGTTCGGGCGATCACCGCCAGCGCCGATCCCGCCGCCGCCGCCCGAGGCCTGCTCCAGGCTCTCGGCAGCGACCAGTGACGGCCTTGCCGCGGAGTGCCTGGTGATGAACACGTCTGAGTCGATCGTGATCAGCGTCAACGGCGAACGGCGCCATTGCCCGCCGGGATTGACCCTGCCCCAGGTGCTGGAGCATCTGGGCTACCGGCCTGAGCTGGTGGTGGTCGAGCTCAATGGCACCATCCGCTCGCGCAGCACCTGGGGCAGCTGCGTTGTGGTGGAATCCGATGGGCTCGAGATCGTCACCATCGTCGGCGGTGGTTCCTAGATTTCAGCCCTGATGCAGCCAATGCTCTTGGGCTTCACGCGCTCCGGTGCCCCCTCCGGCCGGTTCTGGTTCCGGCGTCTGGCCCCCTGCCTGGCCTGGCCGCTGGTGCTGGCCCTGGTGTTGATGGCCACACCCGCTCCGGCCATGGCCGCCAGCGGCGGCCGCATCGGTGGTGGCAGTTTTCGCTCGGCTCCCTCGATGCCCCGCAGCTATGGCGGCGGCGGTTACCGCGGCGGTTACAACGGCGGGTATGGCGGTGGCGGCTTCGGTGGCGGCATCGGGTTTCCGTTTCTGATTCCCCTGTTTGGCTTTGGCGGCGGCGGGCTGTTCGGCTTTCTGATCCTGATGGCGGTGGTGGGGGTGATCGCCAATGCCCTGCGTGGAGGCGGCGGTGGCGGTGCCCTGCCTGCCGGTGCGCGGGGCGGCGACCTGGCCTATGGGCCCCCCGCCGATGGCCCGGTGACCATCGCCCAGATCCAGCTGGGGCTGCTGGCGTCGGCCCGCGAGCTGCAGGCTGACCTGCGGCGCCTGGCCGCCTCGGCCGACACCGGCAGCAGCGCTGGCCTCCAACAGGTACTGCAGGAGACCACCCTGGCCCTGCTGCGCCATCCGGACCTGTGGGTCTATGCCAGCAGCGAGGAGGGGGAGGTCCCCTTTGGCGGCGCCGAGTCGACCTTCAACCGCCTGTCGATGGCCGAGCGCAGCAAGCTGGAGCGCGAGGTCACCACCAATGTGGGCGGCAGCCGCCGCAGTGACAGTGGCATTGCGGCCGGTGACAGCGATGCCACCAGTGACTTCATCGCCATCACCCTGCTGGTGGCCAGCCGCCGCCGCCTGCGGCTGCCGGGTGCGGGCAGTGGCGAGCAGCTGCGCACGGCGCTGCAGCAGCTGGGTGCCATCGGCAGCGAGGAGCTGCTGGCCCTCGAGGTGATCTGGCAGCCCGAAGGCGCCGGTGAGGTGCTCAGCACCGAAGAGCTGCTCACCGCCTACCCCCAGCTGCAACACCTTTAGGCCCCCACTGCCTTTCTCAGGAGACTTAGGGAGACTGACGCCGCCCACCTTGCGGCGGCGTCCAAGCCTTTCCACACTGGCGGCACCAACCCGTGGTGCCGATGGCTTCCCGCCCGATCAGCTGGGTCAACACCCCTGTTCTGGTGGAGGCGATCGACCGCTATGAACGGGGCCTGCTGCCACGCTCGATGCAGCTCTGGTTGCAACAGCTGCTCGAGATCGAGAAGCCGCTCAGCCGCTCACTACGCCCCCACTGTTGAGCATCCGCAATGCCGCCATGGCAGCTCCGTAGCCGTTGTCGATGTTGACCACCAGCAGGCCCGGCGCGCAGCTGGCGAGCATGCCGTTGAGGGCCGCCTGGCCGCCGGCGCTCACCCCATAGCCCACCGAGATCGGCACGCCGATCACAGGCTGCGGCAACAGTCCTGCCAGCACGGTGGGCAGGGCCCCTTCCATGCCGGCGCAGGCGATCAGCACCGCAGCCGAGCGCAGCGCTTCGAGGTGGGCCAGCAGCCGATGCAGCCCCGCCACCCCCACATCGAGCAGCAGCTCCGTTGCGATGCCGTGGCAGTGCAGGGCCAGCTGGGCTTCCAGGGCCACCGGTAGATCGCTGCTGCCGCCCCCCAGGATCGCCACGCGGCCGCGGGCGGGATCTGCTGCGGGCAACGCCCCGGCGGTGAGGCAGCGGGCTCCGGGGTGGTGCACCAGCTGCAGCGCCGCTTGGGGCAGTGGCGCCAACGCCGCGATCACCGCTTCGGCCTTGGACGCCTCCACCCGGGTGGCCAGCGCCAGCTCGCCGGCCTCGTGCAGGGCGCTGATAATGCGTGCGATCTGGTCGGCTGATTTGTGCTCGCCCCAGATCGCCTCGACCATGCCGAGCCGCTCCCGGCGCTGCAGATCGAGCCGGTGGTCCTGGGTCATTGCGGCAGCAGCTGGCCTTCAAACACCAGCGGGAAGGGATTGCCCTGCTCGCTGCCGGTGGCCTGGCGGGCCAGCCGCTCAAAGCGCTGCTGCACCTTCTCGATCTCGGCCTCAGGGATGGAGCGCCAGTCGCCTTCGCTGCGCCAGTGGATCAGCAGCGTGCCCTCTTCGCGCTCGGGATCCCAGAGCAGCTGGCGGTCGAGAAACCCCGGCTGGCTGTCGAGCCATGGCTCCCAGCTGCCGCGCTCGGCCTGGCGCCAGGCGTCGACGGCATCGGCAGGCACCTTGACCCGCAGATGCTCGACCACGACAACGCCGTAGTCGCCTGGTGCTGCGGTGGCTGTGGCCGCAGGCTGAACTGTGGCCGCCAGGGCCATCGCCGCGGGTCCCCATGGCCCCGGCAGCGGCCCGATCAGCAGGGCGAGGGCCAGCCCCAGCGCCAACACCCAGGGCAGCAGCAGGGGTTTCAGCGGCGCCGTGAGCTTGCCCATGGCGGCCTCAGTCCTGTTGCAGCAGAACAACGGCATGACAGCTGATGCCCTCTTCGCGGCCCTCGGCGCCGAGCTTTTCGTTGGTGGTGGCCTTGACCCCCACCTGATCGGCTGCCAGCTCCAGGCGTGCGGCGATGGCGGCCGCCATGGCGCCGATGTGGGGTTTGAGCTTGGGGCGCTCGGCCACGATCACGCTGTCGATGTTGACCACGCGCCAGCCGCGGTCGCGCACCAGGGCGTGCACCTGCTCCAGCAGCACCAGGCTGTCGGCCCCTTTCCACTGCGGATCATCGGGCGGGAAGTATTTGCCGATGTCGCCCAGGGAGAGGGCGCCGAGCAGGGCATCCATGATCGCGTGCACCAGCACGTCGGCATCGCTGTGGCCATCGAGCCCCAGGCCGGCAGGGTGCTCCAGCTGTTGGCCCCCCAGGATCAGCGGCCGGCCCGGCACCAGGCGGTGGATGTCATAGCCGTTGCCGATTCTGAGCTGCATGGAGGG
>VGPQ01000093.1 GCA_016882555.1 Cyanobacteria bacterium M_surface_7_m2_040 | reverse complement strand
TGCGCAGCTGCCGGCACAGCTCACCCAAGGCCTGACGGCGTGCAGCGAGGGCATCAAACTCGCGCTGCAACCGGGCGCAGAGTGCCGGATGATGGCAGCGCTCGAGATCGGCTTGGAGCCGGCTGGTGCGCTCGCGCAACCAACAACCCTCACGGCAGAGGCTGCCCAGCAGGGAATCAACGGCGGCGACGGTCTGGGGCATCGCTCTCAGGCCACAGCAAGGGGGGCCTTCTCCACCCACACCGGTGCCAGACGCAGGCCGGGCTCTCCGCTGGGCACCTCGAGCAGCTGCGCCTGGCGGATGCGGGACATCATGCGCGTGGTGGTGACCCGGGTGGTGCCGATCAGCTCGCCGATGCGCTCATGGGTGAGGCGGAAGGGCAGATCGCACCAGGCGCCGCAGCGGCGGCCCAGGCGGTTCACCAGCAGGGCCAGCAGGGCGTGCAGGCGCTGCTCGGCCTGGCCCAGGTGGCGGATGCGCAGCAACTGCAGGGTCCATTCGTTGACGGGGTCAAACCCCTCACCGGCGTGCGGCGTGGCATCGGCGCGAAAGGCCAGGGGCGTGAGCGCCTCGACGCACACACCGTCGCTGCAGAGGCGATCGGTGCAGAGCTGATCACCCGGCTGCAAAAAGGCCAGGGTCATGCCCTCGGTCTCCTCGCAGGGGCAATAGACCCGGGCCACACCGTCGATCACCTCAATGCAGCTGCCGGCAGGGCGCAGGCCCGGATCCAGCAGCACCGACTGACCCACCGGCAGACGCACGGGGGCCAACAGCCGGGGCGGAGCCTGAAGCAAGGAAGCCACCATGGCGAACAGGCACTTATTGCGAATGACTCGCAACCTAAACAAGAACCCCGCCCTTTTGCAAGCGATTCTCAATAACAACTGGATTTGCGAACGCCCTACTTGCTGATCAGCACATCGACGCCGCTGGTGCGCCGGCGCACCAGCACCCCCACGTCGTGGTCACCGCGGTGCAGCTGCAGGTCGATCTCCTCATCGCCCAGGCGCAGGCCGCTGACCTCGAGCACGTTGATGCGTCGGGGCAGCACCGGATGGCGCAGGTGCACCTGCACGCGGCCGGTGGCATCGGCCTTGCCGATCGCCATGCCCGTGACCGCCTCCAGCAGTGCAAACACGCTGCCGCTGGCCCAGGCCTGGGGGCTGCAGGCCACCGGGTAATGGGTAGGGCCCTCATCTTCGCGGCGGGGGAAGCCGCAGAACAGCTCAGGCAGCCGCAGCATTGGCATCGCCCGGGCGGTGTCAAACAGCCCGGTGAGAATGCGCATCGCCTCCTGGCGGTAGCCGTAGCGCGCCAGACCCAAGGCGATCAGGGCGTTGTCATGGGGCCAGATCGAGCCGTTGTGGTAGCTCATCGGGTTGTAGCGGGCCTCGCGCTCATCGAGGGTGCGCACCCCCCAGCCGTTGAAGCTGCTGGGGGCCAGCAACTGGCGCGCAATCGACGCCGCCGCCTCGGGGGTGGCAATGCCGGTCCAGAGGCAATGGCCCGCATTCGAGCTGCGCACCGCGCAGGGCTGCCCTTCACCGTCGATGGCCATGGCGTAGGTGCCGATCGAGGCGCACCAGAAGGCAGCATGGAACCGCTGGCGCAAGGCCTCGGCCTCGCTGAGCAGGACTTCGGCCTGCTCCAGGCGACCGCAACGCCGCAGGATCGCCGCCATGGCGCGATGGGCGCCGTAGCTGTAGGCCTGCACCTCGCACAGGGCGATCGAGCCTTCCGCCAGGCGACCGTCGCTGTGGTGCACGGCATCGTCGGAATCCTTCCAGCCCTGGTTGCGCAGGCCGCCCTGGGCCGCGCACTGATACCGCAGAAAGCCATCGACGCTGCCGGCCTGGGCCTGCTGCATCCAGGCCATGGTCGCCTCCAGCGCCGGCAACAACGACTGGATGAAGGCGTTGTCGCCGCTGCGGGCCAAATAGTCGGCCGCCAGGATCACAAACAGCGGCGACGCATCGACCGTGCCGTAGTAGCGAGCAAACGGCACCTCGCCGAGGGCCGCCATCTCGCCGTAGCGGGCCTCGTGCAGGATCTTGCCGGGCTGGGCGTCGCGGGCCGGATCGACCTCGCGGGCCTGCTGATCGGCCAGGAAGCCGAGCACGCCCCGGGCCAGCCGCGGCTCCACCAGCAGCATCTGCCGTGCCGTGATCAGGCCGTCGCGGCCAAACGGGCAGCTGAACCAGGGCACCCCGGCATAGGGGTAGAGCCCATGCTCCAGCTCGCTGGAGAGCAGGTGCACATCGGAATAGGAGCGGGCCAGCCAGGCGTTGAAGGCGGGGTTGTCGCTGCTGATCAGGGCCGAGCGGCGGCGCGCCTCGCGAAAGCGGGCAACCGTGCCCGTCAGGGCGGTGTTGAAGGCCTCTTCGGGGGGTGTGGCATCGACCAGCGGATCGTCCTGGACAAACTGCAGCTCCAGCACCAGCCGCAACGGTTGCCGGGGTGGCAGCTCCACGCACAGGCTGAGATGGTCATCGCCCACCTCCTGCACCGGGGCGCTGAGCCGCACCACCGTGCGGCGCTCGCAGCGGTCAAGGCCCCGGTAGCGCCACTCGAGCGCGTCGCTGCTGCAGCTGAGCACCGTCTGGCCCCGCTGCCGGCGCTGAATGCCGCGCACCTCGAAGATGTCGCGGAAGTCGGCATCGCAGCGAAAACACAGCGGCATCTGCAGCACCGTCTCGCCGTAGTTGGTGAAGCTGAGCTCCTGCAGGCAGGAGCTTGGCGTCAGCACCGTGCTGCGCTCGAGATGCACCACCCCCTGGCGCGGACCCTCGGCGCTGGAGTCGTTGGTGAGATGGCTCACATGGACGCCCATCTCACCGCGCTCGGTGGAGCTCAGCACCGCCCCCGACTGGCCCCACAGCAGCAGCTGCAGGCGACTCAGATGGCGGGTGCCGCGGTGAAAGATGCCGGAATCGGGATGGCTTTCCGGGCAGATCTCGCCGCGGCCATCGAGCATGGCAAAGGTTTCCCCGTCCTTGAGCACGAACGGGGGGAGCTGGTCATGCGGCATGCAGCGTCGGCACGACCACCTGAGTCTGGCTGCGGCGCGCCTGAATCAGATGGTGGTAGAGGTGTTCGTAGTCTTCGGCCTGGCGGGCGGCACTGAACCGCACCTCAAAATTGGCCCGCACCCGCTCGCGCTCCAGCCCCTCGATGTGGCGCACCGCCTCGATCGCCTCGTCGATCGACTCGACCAGGGTGCCGTTGATCCCCTCCTCGATCACCTCGGGGGTGGAGCCGTTGCGCCAGGCCACCACCGGCGTGCCGCAGGCGTTGGCTTCGATCATCACCAGACCGAAGGGCTCGGGCCAGTCGATCGGGAACAGCAGGGCCAGGGCGTTGCCCAGCAGCTCCTGCTTGCCGGCATCATCGACCTCACCGATGAACTCCACCAGGGGATTGCCCTGCAGCATCGGCTCGATCACCTCGCGGTAGTAGGCGTTGTCGGCGCGATCGATCTTGGCCGCCACCTTGAGCGGCAGGCCCACGGCCGTGGCGATCTCAATCGCCCGATCGAGGCGCTTCTCGGGCGACACCCGGCCGATGAAGGCGAGGTAATCCTGAGGTGATGGCTCGAAGCGGTAGAGATCCAGCGGCAGACCGTGGTACACGGTGCCGAGCCAATGGGCTTCAGGCACCGGCAACCGCTGGGCATCGGAAATCGACACCAGGGGCACGGCCTGAAAGCGCCGATACAGATCCCGCTGCTCCGGGGCTGAGAGCGGCCCGTGCAGGGTGTTGAGGAAGGGAACCGGCAGGCGACTGGCCAGGGGGAAATGGAAGTGGCCGGTGTGGAAATGCAGGATGTCGAAGCGATCGAGCTCCGCCACCACCTGGTCGAGCTGGATCACCTCATGAATGGAGGGATCGCCGGTGTAGCCGGCCAGGCGCAACGCCTCGGGCACGCAGGGGTAGAGCTCGGCACTGGTGCGGGAATCGCCGCTGGCGAACAGCACCACCTCATGCCCGCGCCGCACCAGCTCCTCGGTCAGGTAATGCACCACCCGCTCGGTGCCGCCGTAGCGCAGCGGCGGAACGCTTTCGTGCAGGGGAGAGATCTGGGCGATGCGCATGGGTCGAGCTACGGGTCGAGCTACGGGGTCAACAGCCACCCCTCCAGCCGATCGGGACAGGCCCGGTGCAGACCAACATCTGGTGATGCCGCGGCGTGGTGCGCGGATTATGAGGGGATTTGAGCCCGCCAGCCGAGGCCGGATGGCCGAACCCTGACAGGGGTGCGCTCAGACCTGCTCGGCGGCGCTGCAGCGGGGGCAGAGCGCCCGCACATTGAGCACGCATTCGAGCAACCGGAAGCCGTGGCTGCCGGCGGCGAGGGCACCGGCCTGCAACACCGCGGTGCTCTCGAACTCTTCGGTGTGGCCGCAGCGCACACACACCAGGTGGTGATGGTCGCGGTGGGCGTCACTGGCCAGCTCGAAGCGGCGGCCACCCTCGGGCAGCTCCAGCTCCTGCAGCAGGCCCATCGAACTGAGCAGACGCAGGGTGCGGTACACCGTGGCCAGGGAGACCCGCTCCTCACTGCGCAGCAGCCGCTGGTGCACCTCCTCGGCGCTCAGGTGACTGCCCTCACCAATGCGCTCGAACAGCTGCAGCACCCGTTGCCGCTGGGGCGTGAGACGCTGGCCGCGGTCATGCAGCGTTGTGCGCAGGCCGTCGCTGGTTGCCGCAACGCCGGCAGCACTGGGGGGCGAGACCGGCACGGAGACCTGCTGTTGTTCTCAACAATAGGTTCAATTGCGAAGCCGGGCCAGGCCTGCGCCGCGCTGGTCGGCGGCGGCCGTGAGCGCCGCCAGGGCATCGGCCGCGCTGGTGACCAGGCGGTAGCTGATCGCCAGCGCCAGCAGCGGCGCTTCCGGCAGCACCACGCCAAGGCGCAGCAGCAGCACCACCTCAAACACCCCCAGACCGGCCGGGGCTCCAGGCACCACCAGGCCGGCGGTCCAGGCGAGCGCAAAGCCGGGCAGCCAGCCCCCCCAGCCAAGGGCCGCCGGCAGATCGAGGGCCATCACGCAGCAGGCAAACCCCCCAAAGCGCAGCAGCACAAAGCCCAGCCCAGCCAACAGGGGCTGCCAGGGATAGTGCTGCGGCAGGGCCGGCAGCTGATCGGGCACAGGCACACCCAAGGCGGCGGCCTTGCGCCGCTCGAGCCAGGCCAGGCCGGGCGCCAGCCAGCGCGGATGCAACAGCACCAGCGGTACCAGGGCCAGCAGCGCCAGCCCCCCCTGCAGGCCGCCCCACACCACCAGGGCCAGGGCCGCCGCAGCCGCCACCAACGGATCGAGCAGCACGCCGACCAGGGCCAGGGAGTCGCTCAACGGCTGTGTGGTCAGTGGCGTCGGGGTCAGTGGCGTGCTGTGGCGCAACAGCTGCACCCGGCTGGCCAGATGCCAGATGCCGCCAGGCAGATACTTGCGCGCGTTGCTGGCCAGGTAGGCCAGCAGCAGCGGTTGCCAGGCCACCCGCTGGCCCAGCCAGCGCAGCACCATCCCCCACAGCAGACCGCTGCCCAGCAGGCTGAGCAGGCTGACCCCAACACCCAGCAGCAGCCACAGCCAGCCCTGGGCGTCGGGGGCCAGCGCCAGCACCTGAGCGCCATGGCCCAGCAGGGCCGCCAACAGAAAACCGACGCTCAGCAGCGTGATCCAGCGGGCGACGCCGGCGGGCACCCAGGCGCCCGCGGCAGCGGCGCCGCGGCGCAGCACCCGCAGCAGCCGATCAAGCATCGCCATGGCCATCAGCACCAGCCTGAAGGGCAGCCAGGGCCACAGCACGCACCTGGGCCAGGGGGAGGCCGTGCTGCTGGGCCAGGGTCGCCAGGTCGTCGTGCTCCAGTTTGCTGCGGCTGCTGCCATCGGGCAGCAGCGCCTGCTTGACGCCAACGCGGCCCAGGGGCGTGGCCAGCTGCCACTGGCGCCGCTGCAGGGTCCAGCGCTGCTGCAGGCTCTCGCGCAGGCCCAGGGTGGTGCTCTGCTGCCACCACACCTGTCGCAGGGCCTCGGCCT
>VGPQ01000092.1 GCA_016882555.1 Cyanobacteria bacterium M_surface_7_m2_040 | reverse complement strand
TCCAGGGCGTTGACGCGCATCGCCCGCAGACAGAACTTACAGCCGCCCGTGGTCTGCAGGTGCTTTTCCGGTGTGATGCTGATCAGCTTGACCGGATGGGCGGTGCAGCGAATCTTGATCGGCGTTTTGAAGCTTTTGTAGACGATCTCGCTGTAGTCATACAGATCGCCAAAGCGCGCCTGTGCACGCTGCAGAAAAAGCTCCTTGCTGATTGGGCTGCCCATGGCCATGGAGGCTAGACAGCAACACGGGGCTGGCAGGCAGCGGTTCAAAAAGCGTGATGTGGCCCCCAGCATGGATGGCGGCCCTGACAGCGGGCTCAGGCCAGGGTCTCCTTGAGCTCGCGCACGGTCAGCAATTGACCGTAGTAGTAGTTGGCCCGCGCCCGCCGCGCCGGGTCCTCAATGCTGTCAAGGGCGTCAAACCCAAGGCTCTGCCAGAGTTCATGCCCGCTGGCACGGGTCACCTCAAGCATCGCTTCCTGCTCGAGGTTGGCCAGACGGCGCTGCAGGTTTTTGATTTGAGCAACGGACACGAACCAGACCGAGACGCAGTCTTCATAGTACAGGCGAACTGGTCTTGAGGGGAGACCTGGAAGACAGCCCTAGAAGGGAAGCTTTTTCTTGGCGTCCTTGTCGAGATCCGCCTCCATCTCGCGCAGGCGCTTGAGGATGGTGTCGTAGTACTCCTTGAGGTAGTCCTCAACCGTGGTGGTCTCAGCCGGATCCAACCCGAAGGCGGCATAGCTTTCCTCCATCGGAGCGTCGAGGGCCGCCCCACCGCCGGTCACCGCAGCAAACGCCAGCCGCTCAGCCACATTGACGCTGGGCTCAAAGAAATTGGCCACGGACTGCATGGCCTGCAGCAGCGCCGGTGGCACCCGCACCACGCGGGCATCCTTGCCGGTGAGACGCTCACACAACTGGGTGATCTCGCCGGTGGTCCAGGGCCTGGGGCCCACCACCGGAAAGCTGCGGCGCACCGTTTCGGGGCGTTCCAGCGCCGCCACCGCAAAGCGGGCCACATCCTGGGTGTTCATGTAGGCCAGCGGCGTGGGCGAACCGCTCACCCACACCGTCTGCGACTCGAGCACGGGGATGGCGAACTGGCTGATCAAGCCCTGCATGAAGGCCACGCCCTGAAGGATCGTGTACTCCAGATCCGAGGCAGCCAGCCACTGCTCCGTGCAGGACTTGATCTCCATCAGCGGCACCTGCGGGTGCTGGGCGGCGCCAAGCAATGAGAGGAACACCACCCGCCTGACCCCTGCCCGGCGAGCGGCGGCAAACAGGTTCTGCTTGCCGGTCCAGTCGATGTCGTAAGCACTGCCGGGATCGGTGGCCCGGGCCGTGGCGGCATCGATCAGGGCCTCCTGGCCCTCGAGGGCGTAATCGAGGCTGGCCGGCTCGAGCAGATCGCCACGGGTGAGTTCGCAGCCCCACTCCGTCAGGAAGGCCGCCTTGCGGGGGCTGCGCACCATGCAGCGCACCTGATGACCCTGATCCAGGGCCCGGCGCACGATCTGCCGGCCGACGGTTCCTGTGCCACCAACGACCAGAAGCTGCATGCCGAGCGAGTCCGATTCAGGAGCGGCCTGAGCCTAGGTGTGCATGCGCACGAGCCGCGTCAGCTCAGGTGGCCGCTCAGTCCTTGAGCAACTTGAGTAGCAGGGCGCCACCGGCCAGCCCCAGGGGAATCAGCACCCAGAAGACAGCGGCGATGCCAAAGATTTCAGAGGCCATGGGCAGACCGCACAGTGCGAAACGGTGGCTACCTATTTAGCAGTCCCGCCGTGAGCGGCGTGGCGCAGCTGGCGGGCGGTCGCAAGAATTTGCGCCCAGGGCGCATCGCTGCGCAGCTGCGCCGGCATCAGGCCGCTGGCGTCGGCGCGAAACCCCTGCTGCCGCAAGGCCGTCAGCAGCCTGTCCAGGGGTGGTGGTCCGCAGCCCAGGCAACGGCCAATGGTGCTCGCTGGCCAGCAGCGGGGCAGGTCGCCTGGATCCTGAGTCAGTCGCCTCAGCAGCCTTGCCGTGGCGGCGCAGCACTGTGGACCAGGCCGAATCTGCTGCAGCCGCTCCAGGGTGGGGCGGTGCTGCAACGGTCCGATCCACAGCGGTCCGCTGATCGCCAGGGGTGACGGGCCGGGGCACAGGCAAGGCTGCCACTGCCGCAACTGCAGCAACGGTTGCACCTGCTGATCACCGCAGCCATGGCAGTGAGCCAGCATCCCCAGTTGCTGCAGGGCCTCGCTGCCAGGCCGCTTGCGCAGGCGCAGGGCGGTGCGGAAGGTGCGGCCCTCGCTGAAGCTCAACAGCGGCTCAATGCCACGGCCCTGGGCCCAGGCCGTGCGTGCCACCAGGCCGATCTGCAGGCGCAGGGCCAGCTCCCAGCTGGCCGGGTGGGCCCGGGCCGCGGCACCGAACTGGCGCACCGCCGCGCTGCGGTCATGGCCGGTGGAGGAGCGGCCATCGCTGCTCGCCACATACAGCAGACCACCCACACGCACCGCCTCCAGCGCCAGCGGCAGCAGGGCCGCTGGGCTGCCAAAGGCATCGAGGTCGAGCAAATCAAACCGCTGGCGGCCCAGCAGGCAGCGCGCCAGCAGCTGCTGGGCCGTCTCGCTGTGCAGCTGCAGCTCGAGCCCAACACCGGCCAGGCGCTGCAGATTGGCCTGCAGCAGCGGCAGGCGATCGGGATCGGCGTCATTGACCCAGAGCTGATCGCCCCGCTGGCGCGGCGCCAGCACCTCGAGCCCATAGCGAAGAGCGCGGATGCCGCAGCCCGCCATCGCATCGAGCACCGCCAGCGGAGCCGGCCCCGCCGTGGCCGCCAGATCGGCCAGCAGCAGCACCCCCAGATCGCGCGCCGGGCGCGAATCGGGCCGGAAGAAGCCGCTCCCCGGCAGCAGCCGCGCCGCCCCTTCGCAATAGTGATCGCCAGCGTCTGTGGCCACAACCGCGATGACAGTTCGCCCCCACCACAGTGCTGCAACGGCCGGCTGGGGCAGCGCCCAGCTGTGGAGCTGGCGGGGCATGGCCTGCCACTGGCGGGTGCTGGGCGAACGGCAACGGCCTGCCCTGGTGCTGCTGCACGGCTTTGGCGCCGGCAGCGGCCACTGGCGGCGCAATGCCGCTCCCCTGGCGGCGGCGGGCTGGTGTGTGTACGGCCTCGATCTGATCGGCTTCGGCGCCTCGAGCCAGCCGGCGGGTCGCCTCGACAACCGGCTCTGGGCACAGCAGGTGCAGGCCTTCGCCGAACAGGTGGTGCAGGCCCCTGTGGTGTTGGTGGGGCACTCCCTGGGGGGGCTGGTGGCCCTCAGCTGCGGCGTCTGGTGGCCCGCCTGGGTGCGGGCCGTGGTCGCCGCCCCCCTGCCGGATCCCAGTCTGCTGATGCCGCCGCGACGCCCAGGCCGGCGCCGCCCCTGGCGCCGGCGGCTCAAACGCCTGATGGTCAGGCTGCTGTGCCGGCTGCTGCCGCTGGAGCTGATCGTGCCCTTGCTGGCCCACTCACCGCTGCTGGCCCTGGGGCTGCAACTGGCCTACAGCGAGGCGGTCATCGGTGATCAGGAGCTGTTGCGGGTGATCGCCAGGCCGGCGCGACGCCCCACGGCCGTGCGGGCCCTGCGGGCCATGAGCATCGCCATGGCACTGCGGCCGTTTGCGGCCACGGCCCGCGCCCTGCTGCCGCGGCTGCAGCTGCCCCTGCTGCTGATCTGGGGCCGCGACGATCGCCTCGTGCCGCTCGAGGTGGGGGAGCAATGCCGCCGGCTGCGGCCCGATCTGAGCTGGGAGGAGCTCGAGCGCTGCGGCCACTGCCCCCACGATGAACGCGCGGAGGCCTTCAATCAGCTGCTGCTGCACTGGCTGGCACGTACCTTGGGATGACCTGCCTGCAGTGCGCCCGGCTGCCCCATGAAGCACACCCTTTCGGTGCTGGTTGAAGACGAGTCGGGTGCGCTCAGTCGCATTTCAGGGCTGTTTGCCCGCCGCGGCTTCAACATCGAAAGTCTGGCGGTGGGTCCTGCTGAAAAAGGCGGCATGTCGCGCCTCACGATGGTGGTCGAAGGCGACGACCGCACCCTCGAGCAGATGACCAAGCAGCTCGACAAGCTGGTCAACGTGCTGGGGGTGATCGATCTCTCCACCATCCCGGCGGTGGAGCGGGAGCTGATGCTGCTGAAGGTGGCCGCCCCCGCCGATCAGCGCAGCGCCATCCTCGAGCTGGTGCAGGTGTTCCGCGCCAAGGTGGTGGATGTGGCCGATGACGCCCTGACCCTGGAGGTCGTGGGCGATCCCGGCAAGCTGGTGGCGCTCGAACGGCTGATGGAGCCCTACGGGATCCTCGAGATCGCGCGCACCGGCAAGGTGGCGCTCGAGCGCGCCTCCGGAGTGAACACGGAATTGCTCAAGAGCACCCGCCTCGAGAAGCGGGTGCCAGCGTGAGATCTACGGCTCTCCCTTCACCAGGGTGCCGCCGTCCACGAGAGAAGCCTTGATCAGCTTGTCGCCCTGCTGGATCGTGTCGACCACCTCCATGCCCTGCACCACACGACCAAACACGGCATAGCGGCCATCGAGCTCGGGCAGAGCTTGAAGCGCGATGTAGAACTGCGCGCTGGCCGAGTTGGGATCGTTGGACCGGGCCATCGCCACGGCACCGCGCTGATGCACCAAGGCAAGCTGGCGGGTGATCCCCGGAGCCGTGAGCAGCTCGCCATAGCGGGGTGCGCCCTCCTTGCTGAGCTTGAGCTCCAGCGGAATCAGACGGCTCTGGCCGCTGGCCGGATCGAGGTAGTTGCCCATGCCGTACTGGGTGGGGCTGACCTTGGGGTTGGCGGTCTGGGGATCGCCCCCCTGCACCACGAACGGCACCGGTTCGCGCACAACCCGGTGAAACAGGGTGCCGTTGTAGGCCCGTTTATTGACCAGATCCACGAAGTTGCCGGCGGTGAGCGGTGCGGCGGCGCCATCGAGCTGGACCCTGACCTTGCCCCTGCTGGTTTCGAGCTCCACCAGGGCCGCGCCCTGGAGGCAGGGCACGACACCCGCCTCGCAGCCCTGGGGCCTGCCACCGCTTTCAGCGGCACAGGCCGTGAGCCCGACAGGCGTCAGCAGCAACAGCAACGTCAACAACCATCGCGCCATCACAGCCCCTCCAGCGGCACGCCCAGAAAGCGGGCCAACTGCGCCCCGCCCTGCTCCAGATCAGCCAGCGGCATGGGCTCGCCCACCCGGGTCAGGGGCATGTCGCGGCGGCCCTGCACCCGCAGAGCGAGGCGCCGCCGCGGGTTGAGGCCATCGCGCACCTCCACCTTGACCGCCTGGATCTGGACGAGGGGGATGGTCACATCGATGCGCTGGCGAAAACCGCGGCGGCTGATCGTGGCCTCACCGCTGACGCGGTCAAAACGGTTGCTGCCGGCGCCCACGTCGAGCCCGATCACCGCCCACAGGTAGGTCGACAGCAGCACCGCCGCGACGCCATAGAGCCCCATCACCAGACCCTGGGGCACAAACTCGAGCGCGGCAGGGTGGCCGATGGGCAGCAGATCAAGCCCCAGCCGGCTCGACAGGCTCGTGAGCAGGAAGCCGGCGCCTCCGGCGCTCACCGCCGAAGCCACCAGCACATTGGACAGGCGCCTGGAACCCAGCACGGGCTGCTCCAACACCTGGTCTTCAGCCTTGGACGAGGTGGCTGGGGCCTCGGGAGTCGCCATCGACTGCGTGATCAGGTGAAGCCATCCTGACCCGCAGGCGAACGGGCTGTGGCCCCGTGACAACGTCGCTGCCAAGGCGATCGCCGGACCGAACGCACGAGCGCAGCCAGCGGAAATCAGAAGAAATACCTAAAAAGGCTGATCAGCCCTTGGATGTCAGCGCGTTGCAATCAGCCACGGCAGGCCTCTCAACGTTGATACCATCGCCGGGTGTTTCGCTCTACCCATGACGATCGCTGTAGGGCGCGCGCCGCAGCGGGGATGGTTCGACGTCCTCGATGACTGGCTCAAGCGCGACCGCTTCGTTTTCGTGGGCTGGTCTGGGCTGCTGCTGTTCCC
>VGPQ01000091.1 GCA_016882555.1 Cyanobacteria bacterium M_surface_7_m2_040 | reverse complement strand
GACTAACAGCTGTAGGGGTTTCATCGAGGATCGAGCGGCTTTCGCCAGGTCAATTGATTGGCCTGGTTGTAGCAGATCCTATGCCGCGGGACTTGGCATCTCAGCGGATGTTGTAGCGCTCTGCCACGTTGGAGGTCTCTGGGCCGGCAGCAGCAGCCCGGTACGCACGTCCCAGGGGGCCAGGCCAAACAGCCGGGCCATGGCCATGGCCAGCTCGCCCACGCTCAGGGTGTTGGTGAGAAACCCATACCAGAGCGGATCGGGCAGCTGGAAAAAGCTGTGAAAATGATGGCGCAGGCGGGCTTCATCAAAGCCCATCAGCTTGCTCAGCCCGAAGCGGTAGAAGCCATGTTTGAGCCGCAGCTCCAACGGCCAGAGGCTTTGCCATGCCGTTGCCGCGATGCTGGAGCCGTCCCAGTTTGAATCGCCCATGCAGGTCGCAATGGCCTGGGCCAGGGTCGGGGCCCGCCGCAACAGACCGCCCACCATGTAGCCGGAGGCGGGATGCACCATCCCCCCGGCACCACCAAACCCCACCACCCGCTGGTTCAGATCGGGCAGCGGGGGATCCATTGGAAACAGACAGAACTCCTCATGCAGCACCGTCTCCATGACGGCACCGGCATGGGCAAGGCGCTGCTGCAGCCGTTGTTGCAACACGGCAAAGGGCACCGATGGCGCCAGGGCCAGGGAGGTCTCCTCGACGAAGTAGACGTCGTCTTGCAGGTGCATTGCGTAGAGAAACGTCGGCGGCTCCCTGCGTTGTTCCGGGCTCAGATGGCCGCAGCGGTAATCCATGAACACAAATTGCCCAGCCCCGATCGGCGGGTTGGTAAAGCGCGCCACCAGCCCGTAGGCCGCTTGGCCGGCAACGGCCGCCTGGGCAGGCTTGCGCACAAACACGGGCTTATGGCCACTGGCATCGATCACCAGCCGCGCCCGCAGGGTGATGCCTCCCTCGGTGCTGACGGTGCTGTGAGTGGCGGTGTGCTCGATCAATCGGGCGCCATCGTGCCACCACTGCACGCCGTGGCGCTCGCCCAGGCTCAGCCAGTGCTCCTGCAGGCGTTGTTTGTCGAACAGGCCATAGTCGCGGCGGTGGTGAATCGTGCCGTCGTCGCTGTCGTGCTGGCCATCAACCGCCCCCCTGCCGAAATGGCTCACGGTGTTGCTCCAGCGGTGCGACAGCAGATGGGAGAGCCCCAGGGCGTCCACCTCCTCACCCCAGATGCCATAGGTGTTGGCCCAGGGATGCTGACGCGGGCTGCTGCTCAGCACGCCCACGCTCAGGTTGTGCTCAGCAAGGGCCGTGCTGATCGCCAGGGCGGCGGGTCCTCCTCCCACCACCAGCACATCCAGGCCTGCCGAGGCAGCCATCAGCTGGGGATCACCAGATCCAGTCGCATTCGGTTGTTGAGCTGCAGGCGTTGCTCTTCGAGGATGTGGCGTTCGGGATCGGCGATCACCTCCACCTGATGTGCGCCTGGACTGAGTGGCAGGTTGAGGCTGAATGCCTCGGCTTCGCCAGCGCTCAGCCAGGGCAGGCGCAGGTAGCGATGGGAGCTGTAGCAGTTGTCGATGACAACAGCCACGCCGACGTCGCTCACATCCATGGAGCCTCGGTTGCAAACGCTGAAGTGAATCTGCCCGTCCTCCAGGCGAAGGGCCTCGATCGCCAGGTCGCTGGCCAGTTGGTGAATCCGTTGCATCGGGTAGAGCTCCAGACGTTCCAGCTCGAGCAGGTCGGTTTCGGGGTGCTCATGGTGCAGGTGCCCGCCGTAGCGCAGGTCCGTGCTGTAGCCATGCAGGTGCAGGTGGGCGCCCTCCACGGGCACCGTGACGCGGCCGCTCATGGGATCGCTGTCCCAGAAACCGCAGCAATCCCATTGCAGCGAGCGACCCAGGTAGCGAATCGGATCGTCGGCGTTGCCAGGATCGTCGGCGGCCAGGCGGTAGTGCTGCAGCAGCTCGTAGATCGAACGGCTGGCGGTGGCGCCGCTGGCTTCGCTGCTGGCGATGCTGGTGTTGCGCCGTTGCTGCCCCATGCAGAGCTTGGAGGCCACGGTGATGATCAGGGAACGCCAGTTGGCGACCAGCCGCAGCCCATAGATGGGGGCCTCGGCCAGCTGCCCCCGTTGCCGCAGCAGGGTGATCGCGTCGCCCACCCGATCCTGCAGGCGGGCGCCTGGGGGTGCGGCCAGCAGGCTGAGGTCCACCCGGGTGCCGGTGCCTGTGGCATTGCTGCTGAAGCACACATAGGGGAAATTGCTGCTGCCGTCGCCGGGGTGCAACTGACGGATGCCGCCGTCGCTGGCCTGACATTTCCAGATGGCGCTGTTGCCATCCGGCGTCTGCAGAAAGGCCAGCTCGCCGTTGTCGATGCTCGTGGTGGTGCCCATGCCGAGCACATCCCCCTGCAGGGGAATTCGTTCAATCGGCAGGTGCTCGCACACATCACCCTGAATCAAATCGCTGATCGAATTGGCGATCCAGAGATCGCTGCCGCCGGCTGGGTTGTCGGCCATGGTCATGGGGCGCTCGAGGAGTCCGGCTCAGTCGGCATCCGCCGTTGGATTGCCGATGGTTTCGCTCGGGTCCTCCAACGCCTCGGCAACGCCTTCGCTGTCGTCGTCGGCAGCAGGGGGCACCAGCACCACTTCGGCCAGGCGATCGCCGCTGTCGAGCTTCTGCAGGCGCACGCCGGTGGCGGCCCGCGACTGCTGGGGAATGGCGTCGGCCTTGGTGCGCACGATCACACCCCGCTCACTCACCAACAGCAACTCTTCGCCAGCACCCAGCACCTTGAGGCCCACCAGCACATCGCCCTCGCGCCGGAATTTCATCGCCCGCAGCCCCATGCCGGCCCGCTTCTGCAGCCGGAACTGATCCACCGGCACCCGTTTGCCCAGGCCGCTGGCACTGGCCACCAGCACCCAGGGCCCCTCGCTGCCGCTGACCTCATCGTCAGCGGTTTCGGCATCGCCGTCGTCGTCGCCGGCGCCTGCGGCGCTGACCTCGACGCGATCGGCCAGCTCCACCGGCAGCACATCCATGCTCACCAGCTGATCGCCGCTGCGCAGATTCATGGCTTTCACGCCCCGCGCCGTGCGTCCCAGGGGCCTGAGCTCCTCATCGCTGAGACGGAAATGGATCGTCATGCCATTGCGCGAGCCGATCAGCACGCTGTCGCCGGGTTGGGCCATGCGCACCCAGGTGAGGGCATCGCCGTCTTCGAGGGAGATGGCGATCAGGCCGTTGGAGCGGATGTTGGCGAAGGCCGAGAGACGGGTGCGTTTGACGTATCCGCCGCTGGTGAGCATCACCAGCACGGCGTCTTCGGCGAATTCGCTCACCGCCAGCAGCGAGGTGATCTGCTCTTCCCGTGGGATCGGCAGCAGCTGCACGATCGGTGTGCCCTTGGCGCTGCGGCTGCACAGCGGCACCCGGTAGGCGGGAACCGTGTACACCACGCCGCGATCGGAAAACAGCAGCAGCGAATCGTGGTCGTTGCAGCTGATGAACAGCTTGACCGCTTCTTCCCCCTGGCTGCGGGTGCCGGCTTTGCCGCGGGTGCCGCGGCTGGTGGCTTCGAACTCATTGACCGGCATCCGTTTGAGGTAGCCGTTCTCGGTGAGCATCACCACCGAACGTTCGTTGGCGATCAGGTCGATGTCTTCCAGCCCACCCTCGATGTCGAGGATTTCGGTGCGCCTGGGTGAGTTGTGGCGGCTACGGATCGCTGCCAGCTCTTCGGTGATGAGTGTCAGCACCCGCTCGCGGCGGCCGAGGATGTCGTGGTAGTCGGCGATCTTGGCGACCAGATCCTCGTGCTCCAGCCGGATCTTGTCGGCTTCCAGGGCGGTCAGGCGGCGCAGCTGCATCTGCAGGATGGCGTCGGCCTGGATCTCGCTGAGGCCATGACGGTCCTGGAGCTGCTGCCGTGCAGTCGCCGTATCGGAGGCGGCGCGGATCAGGGCGATGATCGGATCAAGCTGATCCAGCGCCAGCAGCAGACCGAGCAGAATATGGTCGCGCTCCTCGGCTTTGCGCAGGAAATAGCGCGTGCGCCGCTCGATTGTCTCGATGCGGAAGTCGAGGAAGACCTCGAGCATCTTGCGCAGGGTGAGCAGGATCGGCTCGCCGCCCACCAGCGCCAGCATGTAGGCGCTGAAGTTGTTCTGCAGGGGGGTGAGCTTGAACAGGTTGTTGAGCACCACCTGGGGGTAGGCATCGCGGCGCAGCTCGATCACGATGCGCATGCCGTCGCGGTCCGACTCGTCGCGGATGTCGGCGATGCCTTCGAGTTTCTTGTCGTTGACCAGTTCGGCGATGCGCTCGATCAGGGCGGCCTTGTTGGTCTGATACGGCAGCTGGGTGATGATCACGGCATCGCGATCAGGACGCCCCGTCGCTTCGATCGTTTCGATCGCCGCCACGCCGCGCATCGTGATCGAGCCACGGCCTGTGGTGTAGGTCTCGCGGATGCCGCTACGGCCCAGGATCTGGCCGCCGGTGGGAAAGTCGGGCCCGGGGATGATCGCCATCAGCTCCCGATCTGTGATCTCGGGATTGGCGATCAGGGCCAGCAGGCCGTCGATCAGCTCGCCCAGGTTGTGGGGCGGGATGTTGGTCGCCATGCCCACGGCGATCCCCGACGAGCCGTTGAGCAGCAACTGGGGGATGCGCGCCGGCATCACCGTCGGCTCCTGCTGGGAACCGTCGAAGTTGTCGACGAAGTCGACGGTTTCCGCTTCGATGTCGTCCAGCAGGCTGTCGGTGGTCAGGGCCTGCAGCCGCGATTCGGTGTACCGCATCGCCGCCGGCGGGTCGTTGTCGACCGAGCCGAAGTTGCCGTGCCCATCGATCAGGGGCATGCGCATGGAGAAGTCTTGCGCCATGCGCACCAGGGCGTCGTAGACCGCGGTGTCGCCGTGGGGGTGGTATTTGCCCAGCACTTCGCCCACCACACGGGCGCACTTGCGGTAGGGCCGGTCGCTGGTGAGGCCGAGTTCGTACATCGCGTAGAGGATGCGGCGATGCACCGGTTTGAGACCGTCGCGGGCATCGGGCAGGGCCCGGCCCACGATCACGCTCATCGCATACTCCAGATAGGAGCGCGACATCTCATTGCGCAGATCGGTCTGGATGACCCTGGAGCTGGGATCGCCGCCGGATTCGCTGGAATTGCCAGGTCCGGTTGGATCGGCCATGCGTCACCGCTCTGCACAGCCCCCAGTCTATCGAAACCCTTGCGCTCTGGCCGTTCTGTGGCGCCATCACCCAGGCTTCTGAGAGGCTGAGCCGATGCCCGCGCGCTCTTCTGGCATTGCCCCTACTGACGAGCGCAGCATCGAAGCCCTGCAACGCAGGCAGCGCGCTGGTGATCTGCGGGCGCTCACGGCGGAAGCCTTTCGCGCCCTGGTGCAGCGGCAGGGGCTTGAGCGTGCCTACCAGCAGACCGATGTGGTCTGTGCGGCCGACACGCTGCTGAGCGATCAGGGCAGCCTGCAACTCAGCCTGGGCCCCTGTGATCCCCCGATCCGCCTGCGCGAGCTGCAGCTCGCCGGGGTGCCGGCCCAGGTGGGTGGATCCGGCAGTGAGGTGCTGCTGCCGTTGGGTGGTGGTCTGTCGGATCCCAACCGCCGCAGCGGCGCCCAGGTTTTGGCCGAGCTCCTGGATGGGCAGGCGCTGCCGCTTAACGGCAGCGGTGAACCCACCCAGCTACAACCGCGGCTCGAGCTCAGCGGCACGGCCAGCCTGCAGGAGTTCGGTGTGGCCCGCCTGCTGCTGCATCGGGCCATCGTCGAAAACGGCATCGTGGCGCTCAATGGTGGGGAGGGGTTGCTGCGCACCCCCCATGGGCCCTTGCTGGGGCCCTTTGTTTCTGCGCTCTATACCTGTGGCGGCGCCGGCAGCATCGGGCTCACAATGCCGGGGCTGTCGCAGCTGGGGCCCGGCTCAGCGGTGCTGGTGGGCGGCGGTCTCGGCTGGGTGATGGGGGCGGGCAGCGGGCACAATCCAGCCCCGCGGCGCCAGGCCAGTGGCCACGCCTGCGCGCCGGGGGCGGCC
>VGPQ01000090.1 GCA_016882555.1 Cyanobacteria bacterium M_surface_7_m2_040 | reverse complement strand
CAGCATCGGTACTGGAGTGAAGCCCCCAGCTTGCTGGGGTTGGCCCATGTGGACCCTGCGGCGCTGATCGATGCGGGCCAGATCACCGACACCTATCTACTGGCCCTGGCCGTGCACCACGGCGGCAGGCTCGCCACCCTGGACCAACGGCTGAGCACTAGGGCCGTCTCCGGTGGAGATCACGCTCTGGAGCGGATCGCTCTTGGCTAGCTGGATGACACGCTGGAGTCAGACCTGCTGATTCCCCACCCCTGAACCAGGAGACCCTGCTGTTCACACCCGCGCAGCCCGAAGCCGGGGCGCTGCGGGCGGTGCTGGCCTTCCCCAGCAGCTACAGCGTCGGCATCACCAGCCTGGGCTACCAGGTGGTGTGGGCCTCCCTGGCCCAGCGCGCCGATGTCGACGTGCGGCGCCTGTTCACCGACCAGGGTGATGCGCCCCACCGCGACCTCGACCTGTTCGGCCTGTCGCTGAGCTGGGAGCTCGACGGACCGGTGCTGCTCGATCTGCTGGAGCAACAGCGCATCCCCATCTGGGCGGCCGAGCGGGGCGACGATGAACCGATCGTGTTTGGCGGCGGACCGGTGCTCACCGCCAACCCCGAGCCGCTGGCGCCGTTTTTCGATGCGGTGCTGCTGGGCGACGGCGAGTTGCTGCTGCCGGCGTTCATCGACGCGCTGCAGGCCTGCCGCGGCGCCCCGCGAGAGCAGCGGCTGCGGCAGCTGGCCCAGGTGGAAGGGGTCTACGTGCCGTCGTTGTATGTGCCCCGCTACGACAACGAAGGCCTGCTGCTGGCGGTGGAGCCGATCGACGGCAGCTCTCAACAGAGCGTTCAAGACTCAGACGCGGGCGGCCTGGGAATCCCCCTCGCCATCACCAAGCAGACCTGGCGCGGCAACACCCTCAGCCACTCCACGGTGATCACCCCCGAGGCGGCCTGGCCCGGCATCCACATGGTGGAGGTGGTGCGCAGCTGCCCCGAGCTGTGCCGCTTCTGCCTGGCGAGTTACCTGACGCTGCCGTTTCGCACCCCGAGCCTCGATGACGGTTTGATTCCGGCGGTCGAAAAAGGCCTGGGCGCCACCCAGCGTCTGGGGCTGCTGGGGGCCTCGGTCACCCAGCACCCCCAGTTTGCCGACCTGCTGGCCTGGCTGGATCAGGACCGCTTCGAGGGCACCCGCGTGAGCGTGAGCTCGGTGCGGGCCGCCACAGTGACACCTGAACTGGGTCGCATCCTGGCCAAACGCGGCAGCAAGTCGCTCACGATCGCGATCGAAAGCGGCAGCGAGCGCCTGCGCCGGGTGGTCAACAAGAAGCTGGACACCGACGAGATCTTTGCGGCCGCCCGCTACGCCAAGGAAGGCGGCCTGAGCGGGCTCAAGCTCTACGGCATGGTGGGCCTCCCCACGGAAGAGGAGGCCGATGTGGAGGCCACCGCAGCCCTGATGCTGGCCCTCAAGAAGGCCACCCCAGGGCTGCGCCTGAGTCTGGGGGTGAGCACCTTCGTGCCCAAGGCCCACACCCCGTTCCAATGGGAAGGGGTGCGCCCCGAAGCCGAACAACGTCTGAAGCTGCTGGCCAAGCGGCTCAAACCCAAAGGGATTGAGCTGCGGCCCGAAAGCTATGGCTGGAGCGTCATCCAGGCCCTGATCTCCCGCAGTGATCGGCGTCTGGCACCGGTGATCGCCGCCGCCCGCGGCCAGCACGACAGCCTGGGAGGCTGGAAAAGGGCCTACAAGGCCGTGCTCAAGGGCGAGGGCCCGGCCCTGCCGGCGCAGGTGTCCCGCCCGTGGGACTCCCAGCCACCCCCCCCCTGGGTGGACATCGTCCACGCCACCTGGAGCGGCGAACGGGTGCTGCCCTGGACCCATCTGCAGGGCCCCCTGCCCGTTGGCACGCTGGCCAACCACAGGGCTGAAGCACTCCTTGAAACCGCGGCACAGGCCGGGCCGCCTTGATGGCCTGACTGCGGGAGCGCAGGGCAACGATTTAGCGCAAGCTCAAGCAAAGACAGCGGTACGACCCCGGTACACCATCACCTCTCGGCGCAAATGCAACCGCAGGGCCCGCGCCAGGGCCAAGCGCTCGCAATCGCGGCCCTTGCGAATCAGGTCGTCGATCTCATCGCGGTGGCTCACATGCATCGTGCTCTGCTCGATGATCGGCCCATCGTCAAGATCCTCGGTCACGTAGTGGGCCGTGGCCCCGATCAGCTTCACCCCCCGGTCCCAGGCCCGGTGGTACGGCTGGGCGCCCTTGAAGGCCGGCAGAAAGGAGTGGTGAATGTTGATCACCCGGTGGTCCTGGGGCCCGCCGCTCTGAAACTGCGCCAGAAACTCGCCGCTGAGCACCTGCATGTACTTGGCGAGAACCACCAGCTCGATGCGGTGCTCGGCCAGCAGTGCCAGCTGCTGCTGCTCAACGGCAAGCTTGTGGGCCGCTTCGATGGGGAGATGCTCGAAACGGGCACCAAAGCCCTCGGCCTCGGCCTGCAGATCGCGGTGGTTGGAGAGCACCAGCGGCACCTGCATCGGCAGCTCCCCAGCCCGGGTGCGCCACAACAGATCCACCAGGCAGTGCGCCTGCTTGCTCACGAAGATGGCCACCCGCGGCAGCTCATCGGTGAAGTGCACCTGACTCTCCCCACCGAGGCGATCGGCCAGGGACGCCACCGCCGGGCCGATGGCACTCCGCGGCAGACCGAATCCCTCCAGGCCCCACTCGATGCGGCTGAGAAACAGCCCCGCACCGGCATCGGTGTGATGGTCGGCGTGGCGGATGTTGCCGCCATTGGCGGCCACCCAGCCCGAAAGCTCGCTGACCAGACCTGGACGGTCTGGACAGATCAGTTGCAGGATTGCGGTGGGCGAGGTCATCATCCACACCTACATCAGATGCAGGCAGATGCAGGCGTAGCCCCTGGGCCGCCACCCTGGCCTCATCAATGACCCGCTGCAACGGGCGCCTGAATCATGCCGGCGGGGGCAGCACTGATTGCAAGCGGCTACAGACCGGCCGCAAAGCCAGGGGCCGCCGATACAGTCACGCCCACGCGTGATGCCAGTGCCATCCATGACAGCCTTCACCACCACCGTGCCGCAGCTCCTGCGCCGCCTGGCCCTGCTGCTGGTCGGAACCGTTCTCTGCTTCGGCCTCACCGCCTGTGGAGACGGCAAGGCCAAAGCGCCCACCCTGAGCGCTGACGACATCGCCATCATCGAGCGTCAGGCCGAAGGCTTCCTGGCTGCCCGCGACCGCCTGCCTGAACTGGCGACGCTGGTCAATCAGAAGGACTGGACGTTTACCCGCAACCTGATCCACGGGCCGATGCAGGAGGTGAGCCGCGAGATGCTCTACATCAACCAGCATCTGCTGCCCGCCGATCGCGCTGAAGCCACCGAGCGCGCCGACAACCTCAAGACCGCCCTCGCCCAGCTCGATGAAGCCGCCGTTCAGCAGGACGGCGACAAGCTGCGCAAGGCCTACATCAAGGTGGCCAGCGGTTTTGGTCTGTACGCCCAGATCCTGCCCGAGCAGGTTCAAGCCGACCTCAAGCAGGCCTGATCCCTGGCTGAGCAGCCCCCGAGGCCGCCCAGGCCTGTGGAGCTGATCATCATTGGCGGCGGCATCATCGGCCGCAGCGCCAGCTGGCACCTGCAACAGCGGGGTCATCAGGTCACCCTGATCGATCCGGATCTGCATCTGGAGACCCCGGCCAACCCGCTCAACGGCAGCCGTGCCGCCCTGGGACTGCTGATGGCGCAGGTGTTTCACCGCGCCAGCGGCCGCGCCTGGCGGCTGCGCCAACGCAGCCTCGAGCTCTGGGGGCCGTGGGTCGAGCAGCTACGCGCCCAGGGACACCCGCTTGAGCTGCGGCGCGGGTTGCTGTTGCTGGCCAGCGACCCGATCGAGCTGGAACGGCAACAGGCGCTGGTGCAGCAGCGGCAGGCCCTGGGGTTGCCGCTGGAGTGGTGGGATGCCGCCCGCATCAAGGCCCTGCAGCCCGAGCTGCCGCCAGCCCTCGGGGGCCTGTGGTCGGCGGCCGACGGGCAGATCGACCCGCTGCCGCTGCTGCAGGCCCTGGGCAGCGACGCCAGGCGCCTGGGGGCCAGGCTCTGCGCCCAAGCGGTGATCAACCTGCAGCGCAACGCCGACGGCAGCTGGCGGGTTGAACTGGCGAACGGAGAGGGCCTGACCACGGGCACTGTCGTGATCTGCGCCGGAGCCAGCACAGCACCGCTGCTGCACACCCTGGGGCTGACTCTGCCCCTGGCAGCGGTGCTGGGCCAGGCCGTGGAACTGCAACCCGCCAGCGCAACGCCGGCCTGGAGCGGTGGGCCGCAACGCCCGGCCGCCGTGGTGTGGCAGGGCATCAACCTGGTGCCCAGGCCCGATGGGCGGCTATGGCTCGGCGCCACGTGCGAACCGGGCAGCACCGCCGACCCCCAGGCCCTGGAAGCCCTGGCCAGCCTCAACGGCCAGGCTCCAGCCTGGTTGCGGCAGGCCCAGCGGCTGCGCCAGTGGCAGGGAGTGCGCCTGCAACCGCAGGGGCGCGCGGCACCCTGGTTGGAGCGGCTGGCCCCCGGACTGCTGCTGGCCAGTGGCCATTACCGCAACGGTCTGCTGCTGGCGCCCGCCACGGCCGAATGGATCGCCGCGCAGGTGGAGCAGCCGCAGTCGGCGCCTTAACGGACTCCTAACCTGCGGGCATCGACATCCGATCCATGGCGCATCCAGCGACCCGCACACCGATGAGCCAGCAGCGCCAGCGGCTGCATCGCTCTGGGCTGGCGGCTGTGGGCAGCCTGAGCGTGATCACTCTGGCCGCCTGCGGCGGCCCCTCGGCGTCGCTGCAGGGTGCCGGCGCCAGCTTCCCGGCCGGCATCTACCATCGCTGGTTCAGCGATCTGGCCAGCCAGGGCGTGCGCGTCAACTACCAGTCGGTGGGTTCAGGCGCCGGCGTGCGTCAGTTCCAGGCCGGCACGGTCGACTTCGGTGCCAGCGACGCGCCGCTGAAACCGGAGGAAGCCAAAGCGATCGCTCGCGGGGTGGTGCAGCTGCCGCTGACCGCCGGCGCCATTGCCGTGGCCTACAACCTGCCGGGCTGCACGCTGAAGCTGAGCCAGGCGCAGCTGGTCGCGGTGTTCCTGGGCAAGATCACCAACTTCAAGCAGCTGGGTTGCGCGGATCAGACCATTCAGGTGGTGTTCCGCTCCGATGGCTCCGGCAGCACCTACAACTTCACCAAGTCGCTGGCTGCGTTCAGCCCCGGCTGGAGCCAGGGTCCGGGCGTCGGCAAATCGGTGAACTGGCCGACCGGTGTGGGTGCCAAGGGCAACGAGGGCGTCGCCGCCAACCTGTTGCAGACCAGGGGCGCCATCGGCTACGTGGAGTCGTCCTACGTGCGCGGAGCCCTGCAGGCCGCAGCCCTGGCCAACCGCAGCGGCCAGTTCGCCCTGCCCGACAACAGCAATGCCAGCAAGGCTCTGGCCAGCATCAACCTGGGGCCCGAGCTCACCGGCAGCGACCCCAACCCCGGCACCGGCTATCCGATCGTCTCCTTCACCTGGGTGCTGCTCTACAAGAGCGGCAACGGTGCCAAGCTGCCGGCCCTGCAGAAGGCATTTGCCTATGCCCTGAGCGACCAGGCCCAGGCTGAAGCGCCGGGCCTGGGGTACATCAGCCTGCCGGCACCGGTTCTGCAGAAAACGCGCAAAGCGCTGGCCACGGTCGGCAGCAGAGCTGCCCAGCAAAAAGTTCCCTGAGCACTCACTTGCTCTCGGTGAACTCAGCGTCGATCACATCGTCGCTGGCGCTGGCGCTGCCATTGGCCGACGCACCATCACCGTTGCCGCCTGGGGCGGCACCACCGGCCGCACCGGCCTGCTGGTACACGGCGGCACCGGCGGCATAGAGGGCCTGCTGCAGGGTCTCGAGCTCGGACTTCATGGTGTCGAAGTCTTCTTTCCCGATGGCCTCCTTGAGCTTGGCGGAGGAAGCCTCCACCTTGGCCTTGTCTTCGGCGCCCACCTTGTCGCCCAGCTCACCAAGCTGCTTGTCGGCCTGGTACACGAGGGTTTCGGCCTGATTCTTCAGGTCGATCTTCTCGCGCTTCTCCTTGTCAA
>VGPQ01000089.1 GCA_016882555.1 Cyanobacteria bacterium M_surface_7_m2_040 | reverse complement strand
GAGAGGCTATTCAGTGCCCTCACCCGTCGCTCTGATTCCAGTCCGGAATCGGTGAGCAACATGCGCTCCACCTCCTCGAGGGTTGTGTGGCCTTCCCGCACCAGATCGAGCCCGTAGCCGAGAAGTGATTTCATGCCGTTTTCCAGCGCCAGGCGCCGCAGCTGATCGGTGCTGGCCCGTTTGGCGGTGGCGGCGGCCAGCGCTTCGTTCATGCGCAACACCTCGTAAACCCCGACCCTGCCCTTGTAACCCGAGCCCTGGCATTTGGGGCAGGTGACAGCACTGCCTGGTGCCGTCGTTTTGGCTTTGAAGAAGCTCACATTGGTTTCCGTGCTGGCCAGCAGGCCAAAGCGGCTGAGCTCTTCCGGTGTGGGCCGATAACTTTCCCGGCAGGTGGTGCAGACCCGACGCAGCAGCCGTTGCGACACGATTCCCAGCAGGGAAGCGCTCACCATGAAGGGCTCCACGCCCATCTCATCAAGCCGGGCGATGGCGCTGGGGGCATCGTTGCAGTGCAGGCTGGTGAGCACCAGGTGGCCGGTCAGAGCCGCCTCGATCGCCGTTTTCGCCGTCTCCAGGTCACGGGTCTCGCCCACCAGCAACACGTCGGGGTCCTGGCGCATGAAGGCCCTCAGGGCGGTGCTGAAATCCAGGCCCTTGTCGCGGTTGACCTGGGTCTGGGTGATGCCGGGCAGGCTGTATTCGATCGGGTCTTCAACGGTGGAGATGTTGATCCCCGGATCGTTGCGTTCGGCGAGCAGTGAGTACAGGGTGGTCGATTTGCCCGAACCAGTGGGTCCCGTGACCAGGATCATGCCGAAGGGCTTGGAGCCGATGTCGCGCACCAGGGCCCGGGCGGCAGGGTTGCTGATCAGAGCGTCCAGACCCTGCTGGGTGGCCGAGCTGTCGAGCAGGCGCATCACCACCTTTTCGCCGTGGCGGCTCGGCAGGGTGCTGACGCGAAAGTCCCGTTTCTTGCCCTTGTACAGACGGCGGATGCGTCCGTCCTGGGGCAACCGACGCTCGGCGATGTCGAGGTCGGCCATGATCTTTAAGCGGGAGGTCACCGCCGGGATCAGGGTTTTCGGGAGGTCCTCGAAATGCTTCTGCAGCACGCCATCAAGGCGGAACCGCACCTCCAGACTCTGCTCCTGGGGCTCCACGTGAATGTCACTGGCGCCGCAATCGATCGCTTCGATCAGGATGCGGTCCACCAGGCTCACCACCGGTGAGGCATTGGCCACCGTCGAGGATGAGGATTCGAGGTCCTCGATTTCCGTGACCTCCTCGAGCTGGGACCCATCACTGGGCAAATCGAGCTGGTCGATGATCGACCGGGCGGCCTGCACGGCGTTGCCCCGGCCCTCCGCGTCCTGCTTCTGGCTGTCCGCCTCCAGTGGCTCAGCCTGGGGTTGGTCGGCTTTGGGTGCCATGGGACCTGGCGCGGAGCCCGAGGGCATCGGTTGTTGGGAGGGTTGCTGACCCCAGCTCTCGAGAGCGTCGAGGATCTCAGCCGCCAGCGCCAGCCGCAGCACGCACTGCACACCCCGGCGGCTCAGCTCATCCACCACCGACTGGCGTTCTTCCACGCTCCAATGTGTGGGGACGGCAAGTTCGGCCGTGCCGTTGTGGTGGAGCAGGGGCAATGCACCGATCTGGCGAGCCTGCTCCAGGGTCATCAGGCCCTCGGGCCCCAGCAGGCTGGGATCAGCCGTTTGCAGCTGCTCCGGACCCAGCACGGGTTGCCGGAGCAGCAGCTCCACCTCCAGCCGCTGCTGGTCTGCGGTGGTGGCGTCCGGGACTGGTCTGGAGGGTGCGAGGGTCATGTCAGGGTCATGACGGGGAAGAGGTGCGGGCTTCCGCCGCTTGTGGGAGGCGGCCCCTGCGCTTCAACATGTCTAGATCCGATTGTTGTGGGCGTCAGCATGAGCGGTGACACCTTTGCGGGTTCCGGCGATCCCCAGGCCCTCGATCAAGTCGCTGGTCAAGACGATGCGGCGGCCGATACGGCACCGCTCGAGGCGGCCGCTGAACACACGCAGCCCATCGACGCCCCACCCGACGCCTCCGGTTTCGCTACGGAGCAGGTTGCAACCCCCGAGCAGCAGGACCCCGCCGCTCGCGCAGCTCAGCTGGAGCAGGAGCTGGCAGCGCTCAAGGATCAGCACGAGAACCTCAACAGCCAGTACATGCGACTGGCCGCTGATTTCGACAACTTCCGCAAGCGGCAGAGCCGCGATCTGGAGGACCAGCGTCTGCAGATCACCTGCACCACCCTCAGCGAGATCCTGCCGGTGGTCGACAACTTCGACCGTGCCCGTCAGCAGCTCAACCCCCAGCACGAAGAGGCCCAGACCCTGCACCGCAGCTACCAGGGGCTCTACAAGCAACTGGTGGAGGTGTTCAAGCAGCTGGGGGTGTCGCCGATGCGGGTCGAAGGGGAGCCCTTCGATCCCACCCTGCACGAGGCGGTGATGCGCGAGCCCAGCGAGCAGCATCCCGAAGATGTGGTGATTGAGGAGCTGCAGCGGGGCTATCAGCTCAACGGTCGCGTGCTGCGCCATGCCTTGGTGAAGGTGTCGATGGGGCCTGGTCCCGCAGGCTCCTCCCCCATGGGCGCTGAGCCCGCCGAACCGCCAGCCCAGGAGCAGGGCGGCTGATGGCCGACTATTACGACCTGCTGGGCGTCAGTCGCGACGCTGACGCCGACACCCTCAAGCGGGCCTACCGGCGTCTGGCGCGCCAGTACCACCCCGATGTCAACAAGGACCCCGGCGCCGAAGACAAGTTCAAGGAGATCGGCCGCGCCTATGAGGTGCTCAGCGATCCCCAGACCCGCTCCCGCTACGACCAGTTCGGCGAAGCCGGTCTGGGTGGCGGTGGCATGCCCGATATGGGCGACATGGGCGGGTTCGCTGACCTGTTTGAGACCTTCTTCAGCGGTTTCGGCGGAGGCATGGGCGGTGCGGCTGCCCAGCAGCAACGCCGCCGCGGACCCCGCCAGGGCGACGATCTGCGCCTGGATCTGAACATCAGCTTCAGCGAAGCGATCTTCGGGGTCGAGAAGGAGGTGCAGCTCCGCCACCTCGAAACCTGTGGCACCTGCAAGGGCTCAGGGGCCAAGGCCGGCAGCGGCCCGGTCACCTGTGGCACCTGCGGCGGCGCCGGCCAGGTGCGCCGGGCCACCCGCACCCCGTTCGGCAGCTTCACCCAGGTGGCTCCCTGTCCCAGCTGCGAGGGGGCGGGCCAGGTGATCGCCGACCCCTGCAGTGCCTGCGGCGGCCAGGGGCTGCAACAGGTGCGCAAGACCCTGCGCATCAACATTCCTGCCGGGGTTGATACCGGCACCCGGCTGCGGGTGGCCAGCGAGGGCAATGCCGGACCCCGCGGCGGAGCCGCGGGCGATCTGTATGTGTTTCTCAATGTGCAGAACCACCCGCAGCTGCGGCGCGATGGCCTGCAGATTCATTCGGAGGTCACCCTGAGCTACCTGCAGGCGATCCTGGGCGACACCATCGAGGTGGAGACCGTCGATGGCACAGAACCCCTGGAGATTCCGCCCGGTACCCAGCCCGGTGCCGTGCTCAGCCTGGCCGGCAAGGGGGTGCCGAAGCTCGGTAATCCCGTCGCCCGCGGCAATCACCAGTTCACCGTGAAGGTGCAGCTGCCCACCAAGCTCAGCGGCGAGGAGCGCGGGCTGCTCGAGGAGCTCGCCGGCCACCACAGCCGCAAGGGCCACAAGCAGCATCACAAGAGCGGTCTGTTCGGCGGCTTGTTCGGCCAGCACGAGTGAGCCGGTGAGCGCATCCAGCCCTGATGTCAGCCTTGATCTCAGGGGCACGCCCTGTCCGCTCAATTTCATTCGCACCAAGCTGGCGCTCGAGACCCTGGCGCCCGGAGCCCGGCTTCAGGTCAGTCTCGATCGGGGCGAGCCTGAGCAGATGGTGAGCGAAGGGATCGCCCATGCCGGCCATGCCGTTGGCATCAGCCCCCACCCCGAAGATGCGTCTGCGGTGATCCTGGTGATCGACCCCTGTGGCTGAGCCCAGCCGCCGCCGCGGCCGCGTGGTGGCGCTGCTGGCCAATTTCTGCTGGGTGCAGCTCGATCAACCGGGGCCCGCCCATCAACAGCGCCTGTTGTGCACGCGGCGCACCCGTCTGGGCAAGAGCGGGCAGAGCATCTGCGTGGGCGATTGGGTACAGGTCGACGGCATCGATTGGCCTTCGGCGCGCGCTGCTGTGGCGGCGGTGGAACCGCGCCAGCTCCTGCTCGAGCGGCCCCCGGTGGCCAACATCACCCGGGTCGTGGTGGTGATCGCGCTGGCGGAGCCGGCCCTGGATCCGCTGCAGCTCACCCGATTTCTGATCACCGCCGAGGCGTCGGGCGCCGCGGTGGAGCTCGTGTTCAGCAAGGCGGACCTGTTGCCGCTCGATCAGGTCGAGCACTGGCTGCAGCGGGCTGCTGCCTGGGGCTACGCCGCGTTGGCGGTGTCGCCCCGCCTTCCGGGAAGCCTCGATCCCCTGCGCCAGCGGCTTGCCCAGCCTGGTCTGTCGGTGCTCTGTGGTCCATCCGGGGTGGGCAAGAGCAGCCTGATCAACGGCCTGCTGCCCGAGCTGGAGCTGCGGGTGGCGGCGGTGTCGGGTCGCCTGCAGCGGGGCCGGCACACGACGCGCCATGTGGAGTTGTTTGCCCTCAACGAGGGGGCCCTGCTGGCCGACACGCCTGGCTTCAACCGGCCGCAGTTGCCGCTGGAGCCGGCGGCGCTGGCGGCCTGTTTCCCGGAGCTGCGACCGCCGCGGCTGCGGCTGGCCTGTCAGTTCGGCGATTGCCTGCATCAGGGCGAGCCTGGTTGTGGTGTTGCCCCGGGGTGGGACCGCCAGGCGCTTTACGACCAGTGTTTGCAGGAGCTGCGCAGCACTGCCCAGCGCCAGGCAGCAGCGGCGTCGCGGCCGGCCGCAGGCGGCAGCCTGAGGCAGCGGGGGGATCGGCTCGAACCGCGCCTGGCAGGCCAGTACCGGCGTCAGTCGCGCCGGGGGCAGCGGCAGGCTGCCGAGGCCGAGCTCAGCCCCCCAGACCCGGAAGGTTGAGGTTGAGCCCGCCGGTGAGCTCCTCCATGCGCTCCTTCATGGTGCTGGTGGAGGTTTCATAGGCCGCCTTGAGGGCCTCGAGCACGGCGGTTTCAGCCGCCTCGCTGCCCTGGCTCAGCAGTTCAGGGCTGAGCCGCACCTTCAGCGGCTGCTGGTTCCCCGACAGCCACACGCTGGCCAGCCCGTTGGCGCTGCTGCCCTCGAGCTCCATGGCATCGAGCTCCTCCTGCAGCTTCTGGGCGTCCTGCTGGATCTGCTGGGCCTTCTTGAAGGCTTCGGTCAACTGGCCGAAGTTGGGAAGACCGAATCCAGCCATGCCGTTGAGGTTGCTCGCTGCAGGCTAGAACCCCAGCCGTTTGACCTCGGGGTGCAGGGCGATGCCGTGGGCCTGCAGCACCCGCTCCTGCACCGTGGCGATCAGGGCCTCGATGTCGGCGGCGCTGGCGGCGCCCCGGTTGACGATGAAATTGGCATGCACCGGCGAGACCTCCGCATCGCCGATGCGGGTCCCCTTGAGCCCCAGGGCTTCGATCAGCTGGCCCGCTTTGTGCGGTTCCGGATTGCGAAACACGCTGCCGCAGCTGGGTTGCTGGTATGGCTGGCTGCTGGTGCGGCTGTGCAGGTTGGCGCTGGTGCGTGCACTCACGACCGCTGGATCGTGGCCGCCCTGCAAGCGGAAGCGGGCGCTGATCACGATCCACGGTTCCTGCTGCAGGCGGCTGTGGCGGTATGCGAAATCCAGCTGCTCGGCGTTGAGCTCCAACGGGTGGTCCGGCGTGTTGGGGTCCAGCAGGCGCACCGATTCGAGGCAATCGGCGATGCAGCCGCCCTGGGCCCCGGCGTTCATCACCACGGCTCCGCCCACCGTGCCCGGGATGCCCACGGCCCACTCGAGCCCCGCCAGGCCGGCTCGGGCTGCCTTGCGCGCCAGGGTGGGGATCGGTTCTCCGGCCTGGGCTTCGATGAGGCCGGCGCCGGCCTCCATGCTGCACCCCTGCAGCCGTCTGAGGCAGAGGGTCAGACCGCCGAGGCCCCGGTCGGCCACCAGAAGGTTGGAGCCGGCGCC
>VGPQ01000088.1 GCA_016882555.1 Cyanobacteria bacterium M_surface_7_m2_040 | reverse complement strand
CTCAATGCCGTGGCCACCGACTTCGGCGGCCGCAACGGCAGCAACGCCACCCTGGCCCTGCGCTGGCTGGCCACCCCCACCACCGCCCTCGACCTCTACGCCGGCAACGCCACGGGCCTGCTCGACCTGGGCCAGCTCCTGGGCACCAACCAGCTGCGCGTTGGCGGCAAGCTCACGGTGCAGTTTTAAAGCTCAAAGCACGTAAGGATGCAGCACCGATCCCAAGGCCAACGGGAAATCGCGCACATTGCGTGTGACCAGCTGCAGCCCATGGTGTTGAGCCGTCGCCAGGATGATGGCATCAGGGATCTTGAGGCCATGGCGCTGCCTGAGGGTCACGGTGAGAGCGGCCACCGCCTGATCCATCGGCAGGCGATCAAAACTCTCAAGCCAAGACTCAACAATCGGCACCTCCTCAGCACGGCAGCCCACCAAGACCTCAATCCACGTGATCACGCTGATGGCGGGGGCTGCTGCTGTTCAAGCCAATCCCTTGCAGCCTGTTCCCCACGCAGCACGTCGATCAGGATGTTGGTGTCGAGGAGGCGCATCACCGGCCTGACCACTCATCCCGCAGGGCCTGCTGCATTGCAACCGCGTCTTGCTCGCGATCAGACCAGAGCCCGAACACGCTCCCAGTGTTTGGGCTCTGCTGCTGAAGCCAAAGGCGCAAGGCCTGGCGGATCGCCTCGGCCCGCTACAAACCGTGCTGCAGGCACTGCGCGTCGAGCGCCGCACGATCAGTGTCTGGCAGATCGATGATCGTGCGCATCGATGATGACGTTATCTGATAATGTCATCACTGTAGGCAAACGCCACAGTTTGAGGCGGATGCCGTTGCGCGAGCGCAGGGTCAGGCGGCCGACAAGGTCGGGGGCGGGTCCGTCGGCGGGCAGCAGTTCGTAGCGGCGCACCAGCTCGGCCAGCACCAACAGCGCCTCTTGCAGGGCAAAGGCAGCACCAGGGCATTTGCGCGGCCCCAGGCCAAAGGGGAGCCACACGTCGCGCGCCAACTGGCGGTTCTGGGAGTTTTGCGCCGGTGACGCGCCCGAATCACTCAAAAAACGCTCCGGGTCAAAGGCGTGGGGCTGGAGCCACTGGCCCTCCTGGCGCTGGATCACCCAGGGAGACAGGGTGACCAGCGAGCGCATCGGGCAGCGGCGATCCACCAGCTCGCCATCGCGCTGGGATTCGCGAATGAAAAAGCTCACCGGCGGATACAGCCGCAGCGTTTCGTTGAACACCGCCGCCGCATAGGGCAGCTGGCGCAAGTCTTCAAAGGTGAGGGGGCGGTCAGAAGCGGCTGCAAACGTGCCTTCAGTCGCGCCGGGTTGCGAGCTCAGCAGCTCCAGCACCTCAGCGCGCAGGCGAGCTTGCGCTTCTGGATAACAGCTAAGCAGGTAAACCGCCATGCCCAAAGAGCTGGCGGAGGTTTCATGCCCCGCCAAAAACAGAAAACAGACCTGATCGAGCAGCTCATCGCGGCTGAAACGGCCGCCGGTGTCGGGATCGCGGGCGTCGATCAGGGCCTGCAGCAGGTCCTGAGGCGGTTCGGGGTGATCGCCGCGACTCTCAAAATTGTGATCACCATTGTGCAAACCATTTGGAGGCTGCTGCGCGGGCTCCAACAAGCGCGAATCGATGGCCTCGCGGATCCAGCCGCGAATGGTGCGGGCATGGCGGCCCAGGTAGGCCTGCAGCTTGTCTTGCGGCAGGCGCAGAAAGCGCAGCATCAGCGCCTGGCCAGCACGCCGCTGGTAGCGGGCGAAAGCATCAAAAATGCCCGCCGCCTCGGCCGCCTCGAGCGGGCGCGAGAGGATCGTGCGCACGATCACATCGGCGGTGACCAGGGTCATCGCCTCATCGATCTCGATGGTGACCGGCACGGCGGGTTGCTGAGTAAGCGTGCTGGCAGCCGCGATCTCCGCATCCAGGCGGGCCACCATGGCCTCAACGGCGCCCTGCATCTGGGGCAGCACCCGGCGCAGCTGCGCCACCTGGAACGCTTGATCGACCAGGCGGCGCTGGCGAGCCCATTCGGGCCCATTCACTGAGAAGATCGCCCGGCCAATCAATGGCTCCAGGATCCAGAGCGTGTAGGGGTGCTTGGGGAAATCCTCGACCTCATCGACCATCAGCCGCTTGACCGTGGCCGGATCGTTCACCAGAAACAGATTCAGCCCCAAGAACTGCACCGAGCCGATGGGGATCTGGAAATCCACATCGCTCAGCAAACCAAACCAGCTGTGCAATCCCTTGAGCAGGCGCCAGAAGAAATGCTTCTTGTAGGGCGCCGGCCGGGGGTAGACGGGTTCGCGAAGCACCGGACAACGCAATGGAGCATTACCTGAAGCTTGTTGTGCGGTGGGGTCTGCGGCTTGGCTCATGGCGCGATCAGTCATGACCGCTCTCCCAGCAGCTCCTCGAAGTAGTCGAAGCCCCCCTGGCGCTCGGGCGGCGCCGTGTGCAGATACTCGAAATGCAAGGGGAACTGGTTGGTGATCAGGGCCCACCAGCTGGCGAGGCCCAGGCGTTGGGCCAAATTGATGCGATCGAGCTGCGGGTAGGCGGGCGGCTCAATCGCGATGCGACAACTGCGGTAGGGGTCAACGCCGGCAAAGCACAGATAGTCGTCGGCTGAGGTGATGTCGCGCCAGGGGAGACGGGGCACGGCGGCCAGGATGCGCAGGTCGTTGTGGAAGGCGGCGGCACCCTTGTGCACTGCCAGGTTGGCCAGGTTTTGGCCCAGGCTCAGCAGGCTGAGGCGAGGTGCCAGCGCAGCGTCAAACGTGGGCTGGCGGCGCAGCTCAGCCGCCAGCATCGCCATCACAAAGCTGCCGGAGCTGTGGCCCACCAGCTGCACGCGCGCAGCGGGCGATGCCTGCTCGATCGCCAGGATGCGCTGGGCCAGCTCGATCAAGCGCAACCGCAATCCCCCGTCGCGGGCCTGGCCCAGCCGGTGGGTGAAGCGGATTGAGCGATACAGCCAGACCACACCCTGAAGCTCGGCCAGGCGCCAGGCCGCCGCCACCAGCACTGCCGCCAGCGCAAAACCCAGCCAAAGATGAACCGCTTGGGCCAGCGCTGTTGCCACAGCCAGGGTCAACACCACCCAGAACACAAAAAACAAAAAAGGCCAGAGGCCACACAACGCCACCGTTGGTGCCCAGCGACCAATGCGCAGCAGCCCACCGCGCAGTAGATACCAGCCATAGATGCCAACTCCATCGGCAATCAGCCGCAACGGGTTCTTAGGCCAGTTCTGACGGGCAATGTCATCCCAATGCAGGAAGCACACCTCAAGCCTGACTCGCTGCTCAGAGCTGTTGGGTGCACCGGATGGTTGACGTTCTTCCAGCACCTGCCAGGAACTGACCAGGGGATCCTTTTGCCCGCGGCGACGGCTGACCGAAAGCCGGCGACCGCTGCGGCCGGCAAACGCGGCCAATTGCTCGACGAACAGGCGGTAATAAAACGAGGAGCCGCGGGGGTCGAAACCGCTGAGAAAATAAATGCGCTTGGGGAGACTCCCTTGATCGCTAGGCCTTTGATCGCTCTGCGGCACAACGTTCGAATCCCGTTTCGAATCCCGATCCAGTTGTTCCAGGCCCGTCAAACCGTGCTGCACCCTGCGCGACTGCGGCCCATGGCTGCTGTGCTGCTGAGCGTAGCTGGCCTCAGCGGCTGGCCCCAGGCCCAAGCAGCGGCAGCCCCAGCGGTGCTGATCGCCCAAGCCAGCGGCGCCAAACCCACCCTCCAAGGCAGCCAGGGCAACTACACCGCCAGCGTGTTTGTGGCGGTGCCGGCCAAGCGGGCCTGGGCCGTGCTGGTCAACTACGAAGCCATGGCCGGCGTGATGCCCGACATCAAGGAGGCCAAGGTGCTGCGCCGCAACGGCTCTGTGGTGGAGCTGCAGCAGACCTACCAGGCGCCCTACACCTTTGGCCAGCGCATCAAGGCCGTGCTCACGATGCGCGAGCAGCCCCCCCGCCAGCTCAGTTATGAGCTGGTGCGCGGCGAGAAGATCCAACAGCTGCGCGGCACCTGGACGATCATCTCGGTCAACGGCGGAGTGATCGTGCGCCACCAGATCCAGATCGATCCGGTGGTGCCTGGCTTTGTGCGGCCGCTCTACTACGAGCTCACCGAGGCCAACCTGCGCCAGTCGATGGCGATCCTCAAACGCCTGATGGAACAGGGGTGAGGATCCGCGCCGAAGTCGATCGTGACCTTTATTCGCCGCGCAACTGCTTGAGCAGATCGGCCGTGTCCATCGCCGCCACATCGGCCACCTGCTGGTCCCAATCGGTGGGTGCGGCCGTTGAGGGAGGCGAAGACTCCTCGGAAGGTGTTGCTTGAGATATGGATGTTGCTTGGGGGTTGGCTGATGTTTGAGGGGTCGAGGGGGAGGTTGTTGTTGGGACTGTGCTTTCTGAGGCCGGTTTTTGGAGTTTCGAAACGCTAGATGTGGTGTCTTCAGAGGTGGAAATCAGTCGCTCCGCAGGAGCGTTACCAGAAGAGACCCCGGCGCCAGCGCCAACGCCAGCCCCTGCACCCGGGCCCGCGCCAACGCCTGCAACCGCGCCCGCACCAACGCCAGCGTTCGGAGCCAGCAGATCATTGGGCTGTTCGGGGAAGAGCACATCCCGCAGGAAATAGCGCACCAGATCGTCCACGGTGGGGTGCTCAAACACCAGCGATTCGGTGAGGCGCACCCCCAGGTTTTTCTCGAGCAGCACCGTGAGCTCGAGGGCCATCAACGAATCGAGGCCCATGTTGAACAGGGGTTCGCTGGGATCGATCTGCTGCGGATCGCCCAGACCCATCACCTTGGCCAGCTGCTGCTGCACAAACCCCACCAGCACCAGCTGGCGCTCAAGCGGCGGGGTGTCTTCCAGCACCTTGAGGTAGGCCGGGGTTTCGGAGGCGGATCCAGAGTCGCCAGCAGCGTTAGGCCCCGCAGCAGCGCGGGCGTTGGCGCGGGCCACCATCGGCTCCAGCAGGGCCGCCTGGCGCGCGCTCGCCTGAGAGGCGAGCCGCGGCCAGTCGAGATCGAGGGCGCCAACGGCCCCGGTGATGCCGCGGCGCAGCAGCATGCCCAGAGCTTCAAAGGCGCCATCGGGGAGCAGCAGGCGCACACCCAAGGCACCAAAGCGCTGGCGTTCGCGCTCGCTGAGCGCACCGGCCATGCCGGCCCCGTCCCAGGGACCCCACTGAATCGAGAGCTGGGGGCCAAGGCCCTGGCGATCGGATGCTGTTGCCAGGGCATCGAGGGCGCCGTTGGCGGCGCAGTAGTTGCTCTGACCCGGCGAACCGAGCAGCGCCGCCATCGACGAGAACTGCACCACAAAGGGACGCGGCGGGGCTGAATGCAGCTGGTCTTGTTGCAGCTGGTCGAGGCCCAGCTGGTGGGAAGACTTGTCGCTGGCGGGTGTTTTGAAGGTATCCACCTTTGTGGACACCTTGACGAGCGCGCTCGAGAGCGCACGCTCGAGCAGCTGCCAGCCGCCGAGCTTGGGGGCCAGCACCGCGGCCAGGCGTTCGGGGGTTTGCGCTTCGATCAGACCGTCGTCGAGGATGCCCGCGGCGTGGAACACGCCGCGCAGGGGCTTGCCGGGCTCCACAGCTTCAAGCGCTGAAGCCAGGATCTGCTCCTGCTGGCCGGCGGCGGCCCCGGATGCTGCTAGGTCGCAGGGGATCAGGGTGCAGGTCACACCCCGCTCCTCCAACACAGAGAGAACACGCTGGGCCTCCTGTGAGGGGCTGGCAGCCGAGCGAGCAACCAGCAGCAGGGAGCGGGCGCCCTGATCAGTCAGCCACTGGCACAGTTGCAGCCCCAGGCCCCCGAGGGCGCCGGTGATCAGGTAGGTCGCCTCGGGCTCGATGGCTGTGGTGGGTGATCCAACCGGCCGTGAGGTCGCTCCAGTGGGTGAAGCCTGAGCCGAGTGTCGACGGCTGGTAGAAGCGATCGCATCGGGATTGGTGATGACCACCTTGCCCACGTGGCGCGCCTGGGCCATCAGGCGGAAGGCATCCACCGTTTGGCTGATCGGAAACTCCTGAATCGGCAGCAGCTGATAGCGGCCGGCCTCCAGATCAGCCAGCAGCTGCTCCAGCAGGCCCCGGATCAGCTGGGGCTCAGCGGCGGCCACCTCCAGCAGATCAAACGGCAGGTAGGTGGCATCGGGGCGGCGGCTGGCGGCCTCGCTGCGGCTCCAGATCTCGATCTTGCCGAGCTCCACAAAGCG
>VGPQ01000087.1 GCA_016882555.1 Cyanobacteria bacterium M_surface_7_m2_040 | reverse complement strand
CCCTGCCGATCTGCTAGCGGCCCTGGTGAGCACCACCGCCGGCGTGCCCAGCGAAACCACGGCGTGAGTGGGCCCGGTTGACAACGCTGTGGTGACCCCTGCAACGCCTGCGCCAGCGATGACGGGCCGCGCGCTGATCGAGCAGGCGGCCCGCACCCTGCTCGACCCCGACGGCCGCGCCCTGGCCGCAGCGGTGCAATGGTGGACGCTGCCGGGGCTGAAGCCCGAGGGGGCCCAGTGGCCGGTGGCGCTGGTGCCGTCGGCTGCTGGCGTTGCGGCCACCACCCCCGATCCCGTGCTGCTGTTGCATGGGTTCGACAGCTCCTGCCTGGAGTTCAGGCGCCTGGTGCCGTTGCTGGCCCCGCACCACACCCTGGTGGTGCCCGATCTCTACGGCTTCGGCTTCACCCCCCGCGAGCGTGAGGGCGCGTACTGCCCTGTAGGGGTGCTGCGCCATCTCGAGGCGCTGCTCGAGCAGCTGCAGCGCACCACCGGGGCAGCGCGGGTGGGGCTGATCGGCGCCTCCATGGGCGGTTCGGTGGCGGTGGAGCTGGCCCGCCGTTGCCCGCAGCGCATCAGTCGCCTGCTGCTGCTGGCGCCGGCGGGCCTCACCGGCCGGCCGATGCCGCTGCCGCCCGTGCTCGATGGCCTGGGGGTGCGGTTTCTGGCGTTGCCGGGGGTGCGCCGGGGCCTGTGCCGCAGCGCCTTTGCCGACCCTGAGGCGTCGGTGGGGCCGGCCGAGCTGGAGATCGCCTCGCTGCATCTGGCCACCCCGGGCTGGGCCGAGGCGCTGGCCCGCTTCGCCCGCAGCGGTGGCTTCGCCGGTTGCGGCGAGCCGCTGCCGCCGCAGCCGCTGCAGGTGCTGTGGGGCCGCGATGACCGCATCCTGCGCCCGCCCCAGAAGCGAGCGGCCCTGGCTCTGTTAGGAGAACGGGTGCGGGAGCTCGAGCACTGCGGCCATCTGCCCCATCTCGATCAACCGGCCCTGGTCGCTGCGGCCTGGGCAGACCTCTGTCAGCACACGGCCTGATGGCATCAGACAAGCAGGCATCGGGACCGGTGATGCAGCTGTTGGCCAGTGGGCTGCAGCTGTGGGTGCGTCAGCAGTGTCAAAGCGTCGACAGCCTCGACATCGACCTGCAGGGCTCGGCTCTGGGGTTGCTGCGCGGCCGGCTCGAGGGGGTGCAGCTGCTGGCGCGCCGCGCCGTGTATCAGCACCTGCCGATCGAGCAGGTGCAGCTGGTGAGCAGCGCCATCAGCGTGCACATGGGCAACCTGCTCAAGGGCCAGCCCCTGCAGCTGGAGCAGCCCTTCCAGGTCGAGGGGCAGCTCAGCTTCACCGCTGAAGGGCTCAGCTGCCTGTTTGCCGATTCCCATTGGCAGTGGTTGGCCGACCTGCTGACGGAGCAGTTGTTCGGCACGCTGCACCTGCACGCGCTGCGCATCGAGGCCCAGCAGCTGGTGTTTGTGTTGCGGGGCAGCCAGCCCGGCGAGCAGCTGGAGCTGCGGGTGCTGGTGCGGGCGGCGGCCGGCACCATTGAGCTGGTCAGCCCTGCCGGGGAAAGCCTGCTGCGGCTGCCGATGGATCCCGGGATCACGATCGAGCGGGCCTGGGTGGATGCCGGCATGCTGCAGCTCAGCGGCCAGGCCCGGGTCTCCCCCTGAGCTCAGCCCGCGTTGAGCCAGGGCAGCACCAGGCTCACCAGGCCGTAGACCACGGCCGGGGCAAACAGAAAGCTGTCGATGCGATCGAGCATGCCCCCGTGGCCCGGGATCGCATCGCCCGAATCCTTGATGCCGGCGTCGCGCTTCATCATCGATTCGGTGAGATCGCCCACCAGGGCCATCAGCGCCACCACGGCACCCAGGCCCGCCCCCACGGCCGCGGCCAGCAGGCCCAGGGCGGGGGTGAACGCGACCGTGGCGCGCGGGCCAGCCGTGGCCGCAATCGCCACACCGCCGATCACGCCCACCAGCATCGAGCAGGCGAGCCCGCCGAGGGCGCCTTCGACGGTTTTGCCGGGCGAGATGGGTGACAGCGGGCGTCGGCCCAGCCGCCGGCCGATCACGTAGGAGCCGATGTCGGTGCCCACCACCATGAAGCAGGCGGTGAGGGTGAGGGCCAGGCCCAGGCCATCCGGCAGTTCGCGCAGGCGGATCCAGTGGCTGGGTAGATAGCCCAGATAAAAGAGTCCAAAGATTGAGGCGGCCACGTCGGCGATCGTGCCGGTGCGGGGTTGCAGCAGCAGCCAGCCGCAGATCACCGCCCCCGACACCGGCAGCACCGCCGCCGCCAGATCCTGGGCAAACCAGCCGCCACCCGGCCCCCCGCTGGCGGCCATGGTGGTCAGCAGCAGCAGCTGCACGGTCACCAGGGTGGTCTTGGTGGCGGGGCGCATGCCCTTGAACTGGGCCATGCGGAAAAACTCCCGCAGGCCCAGGTGCACCATCACCCCCACGGCGATGGTGAACCACCAGCCCCCCAGCAGCACCACCACAAAGCCAAAGGCTCCGGCGGCCCAGCCGCTCAGCAGCCGCGCCAGGGAGGTGGCCTTGCGGGGTGCAGGGGGCGGGGCGCTCGCCATCAGCGCTCGGCGGCGATCACAAACAGCGGCTCAGCGGCGGCCAGCTTGGCCTGGCTGCCGCGGCGCTGCATGCGGTGCACGGTGGCCTGCACCACCTGCAGGTCCTTGGCCTGCAGCTGCCCCAGGGTGTCGGTGGCATCCACCAGCCCCTCGAGGCTGGCGGTGCTGATCACCAACCGGCCCTCGGGCACCAGGGCCTCCCACACCCGCTTGAGCACATCACCCAGGGGCCGGCCCACCTCGAGCAGCACCCGGTCGGGATGGGGCGGCAGCTGGGCCAGATCCTCCGGCGCCGCGCCGGCATGGATGTGCAGGTTGGCGATGCCGAAGCGCTCGCGGTTGCTGCGCAGCAGCTCAATCGCTTCGGGGTCGCGCTCCAGGGTGTGCACGGCGCCGCCCGGCAACAGCCGCGCGATCTCCAGGGCCAGGGCGCCGGTGCCGCCGCCCACGTCCCACACCAGCGACTGGGCCGTGGGGCGCAGGTGGGCAAGCAGCATCACCCGCAGCTCCATCGGCGTGGGGTTGAAGCCGGGTGCGCGCTGGAAGGCGGCGTCGGGCAGGCCCGGGGTCACAAAGTCCCAGCGGTAGGCATCGCTCTGCGGCATCAGCGCCCGGTCGGCTCCTGTGCGGCCACAACCCTCACCGTATCAGCGATCTGCCCCGGCCACAGGGTGCTCTGGCGCTGCAGCCAGGCGGCCCGCGCCGCATCGATGCGCTCGCCGGGCACCAGCAGCGGGATGCCCGGCGGGTAGGGGCAGAGCGGCTCGGCGGCAATGGCTCCGGCGGCCTGGGTCAGGGCCAGCGGCTGGCTGGTGGCGCGCCAGGCCATGGCGATCGGCATGGCGAGTGCGGCCACCAGCGGCAGCGGCGGCGGCTCCTGCGGCGCCAGCGGCGGGCCACCCAGCGCCCTGCGCAGCTGCCGCAGCACCTGGGGCAGCCGCCAGCTCACCCCCAGCGGCGGGCGTTGCCCCAGGCAGAAGGTGAGCGTGGCCGGTTCGGGCAGCTCGGCGATCACGTCCCGCTGCAGCAGCCAGTCGTCGGCCTCCAGGCCGTTGATGCCGAGCGCAGCGGTGTGCAGCACCAGCCGCAGCGGGTCGTGGGTTTGCACCAGCGGAAGCCCCGAGGCGCTGCAGCGCTGCCGCAGCCGGGCCGCCACGGCTTGGGCCTGGGTTCGCCGGCGCTGGCCGCCGCCCCCCGCCAGCTCCTCAATCGCCGCTTCGCAGCTGGCCAGCAGCAACCCACTGGGGCTCGAGGTCGACAGCCACAGCAGCGCCCGCTCGATCGCGGCGGGATCGATTCGCGGCCCCTGGGCCAGCAGGGCCGCGCTCTGGGCCAGGCCGCCGGCGCTCTTCTGCAGCGACAGCACCTCGAGGTCGACCCCGGCCGCGATGCCTGCGCCCCTGCCGTGGGCCCCATCGACCAGCAGCGGCAGGCCGGCCCCGTGCACCACCTGGGCCAGGGCGGGCAGATCGGCCGCCAGCCCCTGATAGCTGGGCGACACCAGCGCCACCGCCGCCAGCGGCCCAGCGGCGCGGGCCGCGGCGATCACAGCCGCCAGGTGGTCAGGGCTGGGCGGCAGCCACAGGCCCGTGGCGGTGTCAAAGGGCAGATCAAACAGCAGCGGCTCGAGCTGGCCCAGCACGCAGGCGTGCAGCAGGCTGCGGTGCAGGTTGCGCGGCAGCAGCACGCGGCTGCGAGGCGGCGCCAGGGCCAGCAGGGCCGCCTGCAGCAGCCCGCTGGCGCCATTCACGCCAAACCAGCAGCGTTCAGCTCCCACCAGGGCTGCGCAGCGGCGCTGGCTTGTGGCCACGGCGCCAGCGGCCAGCAGCGGCCCGCCGATCGCCGGCAGCTCCGGCAGATCCCAGCTGCCGGGCGGCTGCCGCAGCAGCTGCCGCAGGGCCGGCGCCAGACCGCGGCCGCGCCCGTGGGCGGGCAGGTGCAGGTGCAGTGGCGGCAGCAGGCGCAAGGCGATCGCCCCCGGCGGCCGCAGATTTCTAAAGTCTCTGTCACGCGCGGGACCTTTCCTTGGCAGCCGAACTGGTCCTCGACTACAACCCCAACCGCGACCTGCGCTGGTTGCTGCTGCGCCCCTGGATCGCGATCACGCGGCTGCTGGTGGTGCTGGGCCAGCTGCTGAGCCTGGCGATCGCCCTGGTGGTGCAGGGCAACAGCGCAGATCCCAAGGTGCAGGAGCGGCTGGCGGGCCGCATTCTGCGCACCCTCACCAACCTGGGGCCCTGCTTCATCAAGGTGGGCCAGGCGCTCTCCACCCGCCCCGACCTGGTGCGGCGCGACTGGCTCGAGCAGCTCACCCGCCTGCAGGACGATCTGCCCGCCTTTGACCACCAGATCGCCCTGGCCACGATCGAGGCTGAGCTGGGGGCGCCGGCCCAGCAGTTGTTTGCGGTGTTTCCCGACTACCCGGTGGCAGCCGCCAGCCTGGGCCAGGTCTACAAGGCGCAGCTGGCCGATGGCCACTGGGTGGCGGTGAAGGTGCAGCGGCCGAACCTGGCCTATGTGCTGCGGCGCGATCTGGTGCTGATCCGCCTGCTGGCGATCACCGCCGCGCCCTTGCTGCCCCTGAATCTGGGCTTTGGCCTGGGCACGATCATCGACGAGTTCGGCCGCACCCTGTTCGAGGAGATCGACTACCGCCAGGAGGCCAGCAATGCCGAGCGGTTTGCGACCCTGTTTGCCGATCACCCCGAGGTGACGATCCCGCGGGTGGAGCGGCACCTCTCGGCGCGGCGGGTGCTCACCACCACCTGGATCAATGGCACCAAGCTGCAGCAGCGCCAGGAGCTGGAAGCCCGCCGGCTCGATCCGGCGGCCCTGATTCGCACCGGCGTGATCTCGGGGCTGCAGCAGCTGCTCGAGTTCGGCTATTTCCACGCCGATCCCCACCCCGGCAACCTGTTTGCCCTGCCGGGCAAGACCGGGCCCATGGGCCATCTGGCCTATGTGGATTTCGGCATGATGGATTCGATCAGCGACGCCGACCGGCTCACCCTCACCGGCGCCGTGGTGCATCTGATCAACCGCGACTTTGAGGCCCTGGCCCGCGACTTTGTGGCCCTGGGCTTTCTCAACCCCAAGACCGATCTGGCCCCGATCGTGCCGGCGCTGGAAGAGGTGCTGGGCGGGGCGCTGGGCGACAACGTCGGCTCGTTCAACTTCAAGGCGATCACCGATCGCTTCAGCGAGCTGATGTACGACTACCCGTTCCGGGTGCCGGCGCGCTTTGCCCTGATCATCCGCGCCGTGGTGAGCCAGGAGGGTCTGGCCCTGCGGCTCGATCCCAGCTTCCGCATCATCCGCGTGGCCTACCCCTATGTGGCGCGGCGGCTGCTGGCCGGCGACACCGCCGAGATGCGCGAGAAGCTGCTCGAGGTGCTGTTTGACAAGCAGGGCCGTCTGCAGATCGAGCGGCTTGAAAATCTGCTGGCCGTGGTTGAGAACGACGGCGCCCCCACCGACCTGATCCCGGTGGCCGGTGCTGGCCTGCGGCTGCTGCTGGGCCCCGAGGGCTCCAGCCTGCGCCAGCGCCTGCTGCTCACCCTGGTGCGCGATGACCGGCTGCACACCGACGACCTGCAACAGCTGCTGGGCCTGCTGCGCCGCACCTTCTCACCACGTCGCCTGGCTGGCGGCATGCTGCAGCGCCTCAACCCGCTAGCCGCC
>VGPQ01000086.1 GCA_016882555.1 Cyanobacteria bacterium M_surface_7_m2_040 | reverse complement strand
CGGCCCACGGCCACCCTGAGGCATGACCCCCGCAGCCTGGCGATCGCGGTGCTGCGCTTCTACAAAACGATGCTCAGAGCCTGATTCAGAGTTCAGGGACGACTAGTTGCTCGAGCGGTCCAAGGTTGAAGCGTTCAACCCAACAGGGCAGGGAAACTGGCAGCGCTCAATAGGCGTCCTGCATTTCGTAGAAGTCGGGCTGCACGTAGTCCTTGCGCAGGGGGTAGCCCTTCCAGTCTTCGGGCATCAGCAGGCGCTTGGGATGGGGGTGGCCTTCGAACTGAATGCCGTACATGTCGAAGGTTTCACGTTCCTGCCAGTCGGCACCGCGAAACAGGCCGTAGAGGCTGGGGATCGTGAGGTCGCCATCGCGGGCGAGAAACACCTTGAGCCGCACTTCCTCGGGCTTCACCTCGGCCGGCAGGTGCTGGGCTGCGGTGGAGCGATCGGCCAGCGCCGCCAGCTTCACCAGCTGGTAGAAGCTCACCAGGCGCCCCCCTGGGCCCTCGTCGTAACCGCCCTGGCATTGCAGGTAGTCGAAACCGTAGGCCTTGAGCGCCGTGGCCACCAGGGGCAGAAAGGGGGCTTCAACGCCGATCACCTCGACGCCCAGATGGTCGGCCGGCAGCGCATCGTGATCGAAACCCTGGCCCTTGAGCCACTGGCTCACCGGCCCCGCAGGGGCTGCAACGGGCTTGCTGTCAGAAGTGGCGTCTGGTTTGGCGTCGGGCATGGCGTCAGAGCAGCAATTCAGGCGGTCAGAAGATCAATCGTTTGAGTTCGCGGGAGCCGGCTCTGCAGCCACCGTGGCTGGGGTGGCTGCAGCCATGGGCAGCCCAGCCGCCGCCTCGAGGGCCTTGCGCTGGGTTTCGGCCTGCAAGTAGGCACCGGTCACGATCGGCTCCACCGCCTTCATCTGGTGGGGCACGGTGCAGTAGCGGTGGCTGGGCAGCAGGTTGGCGCGCTCACTGAGCGATTCGTTGCCCACTTTCTTGCGCAGCTTGATCACCGCGTCAAAGATCGCCTCAGGGCGAGGCGGGCAGCCCGGCAAATACAGATCAACCGGGATCAGCTTGTCGACCCCGCGCACGGCGGTGGTCGAATCGGCGCTGAACATGCCGCCGGTGATCGTGCAGGCGCCCATGGCGATCACGTACTTGGGCTCGGGCATCTGCTCATAGAGCCGCACCAGGGCCGGGGCCATCTTCATCGTCACGGTGCCGGCCACGATCAGCAGGTCGGCCTGGCGGGGGCTGGAGCGGGGCACCAGACCAAAGCGGTCGAAGTCGAAGCGCGAGCCGATCAGCGCCGCAAATTCGATGAAGCAACAGGCCGTGCCGTAGAGCAGCGGCCAGAGGCTGCTGAGGCGGGCCCAGTTGTGCAGGTCATCGAGGGTGGTGAGGATCACGTTCTCGGAGAGATCCGAGGTGACCTTGGGGGCACCCACAGGGCTGCAGCTGGCCTCGCGCAGATCGCGCAGGGCGTTGATGCTGGGGGAAGGCGTCTGGGTCATGGCGTCAGGTCCGTCAGCTCCACTCGAGGGCGCCCTTGCGCCAGGCGTAGGCGAGGGCCACCACCAGGATGGCAATGAAGATCAGGGCCTCGATGAAGGCCAGCAGCCCCAGGCGGTGGAAGGCCACGGCCCAGGGGTAGAGAAACACGGTCTCGACATCGAAGATGACGAAGACCAGCGCAAACATGTAGTAGCGGATGTTGAACTGAATCCAGGCGCCGCCGATCGGCTCCATGCCCGATTCATAGGTGAGCTGGCGCTCACCGGCCCGGCTCTTGGGGGAGAGCAGCTTGTTGGTTACCAGGGCCAACACCGGCACGGCGGCCGAAATCAGCAGGAAGCCCAAAAAGGCGTCGTAACCCGAGAGCGCAAACATCCGGACGAGCCATGCGTGGCGGGCAGTCTGGCACCCTTGGCCCCGCGAGTGGGTTGAGCGCGCCGTCGACGCCAGTGCTCTGCCACATCGCTTCCGCTGGATAGAGTTCTGCTCCCCATGGCCCGGCAGGGATGAGCGACGACACCCAGCCCGATCACGCCCCCGATGGGCCGAGCGATCCGCAGCCGCCCCTCGAGCAGCCACCCGAGCTGTTGACAGCTGAGCCTGCGGCTGCCGAGGGCGAAGCGCCAGCGGCTGCCGAAGTCGAGGCTGAGGCTGAGGCGGAAGCAGACGATGTCGCCAGCCACCGCTTCGAGTGCCGCAGCTGTGGCTATGTCTATGACCCGGGCGAGGGGGTTAAGAAGCTCGGCATCGAACCCGGCACGGCCTTTGTTGACCTCGATGCCGCCACGTTCCGCTGCCCGGTGTGCCGCAGCAAGGTGGGGGCCTTCAAGGACATCGGCCCCCGCAACAAGCCCAGCGGCTTTGAGGAGAACCTCAACTTCGGCCTAGGTGTGAACCGGCTCACCCCCGGCCAGAAGAACGTGCTGATCTTTGGCGGCTTTGCCCTGGCGATCGCCTTCTTCCTGTCGCTTTACTCATTGCGGTGATCCCTGCGCTGATCCGCAGCCTGATCCGCACCATCGCCCTGCCCACTTCCACAGCCATTCCCATGAACCCGCTGGATCCGACCCCAACCAGCCCACGCTGGCGCGCGCTGCTGCAGCCCCTGTTGAGCCTGGTGATCTGCGTGGCCCTGGGCTTCGGCCTCAGCGGCTGCGTGACCACAGGCCTGCCGGTGGCGGCCAGCAGCCCCTGGCAGCCGGTGCCGCTCGACACCAAGTCGAACCCCCTGGCGGTCGCCTTCACCGACAACCAGCACGGCTTTCTGGTGGGCAGCAACCGCCTGATCGAGGAAACCAACGACGGTGGAGCCAGCTGGGCGCCACGGGCCCTGGCGCTGCCCGAGGAGGAAAACTTCCGGCTGATCAGCATCGACTTCAACGGCAACGAGGGCTGGATCGCCGGCCAACCCGGTTTGCTGCTGCACAGCACCGATGGTGGGCAGAACTGGGATCGCCTGCTGCTCGACACCAAGCTCCCCGGCGAGCCCTACCTGATCACAGCCCTGGGGGCCAACACGGCTGAACTGGCCACCAACGTGGGCGCCGTGTATGCGACCAACGACGGCGGCAGCAGCTGGCAGGCCAAGGTCTCCGATGCCGCCGGCTCCGTGCGCGACCTGCGCCGCGACGCTGAGGGTCGCTATGTGAGCGTGAGCAGCCTGGGCAATTTCTTCGCCACCTGGCAGCCCGGCCAGGACACCTGGCAGGTGCACCAGCGGGTGAGCAGCCAGCGGCTGCAATCGATCGGCTACCAACCCGACGGCGCCCTGTGGATGGTGGCCCGCGGTGCCCAGATCCGCTTCAACAGCGACGCCGCCGATCCGGAGGCCTGGAGCAAGGCGATCATCCCGATCACCAATGGCTACGGCTACCTCGACATGGCCTGGGATCCGGCCGGCTCCATCTGGGCCGGCGGTGGCAGCGGCACCCTGCTGGCCAGCAACGACGGCGGCAAAACCTGGCAGAAGGATCCGGTGGGCTCGCAGCAGCCCTCGAACTTCACCCGCATCGTGTTCACCGACGACGGCAAGGGCTTCGTGCTGGGCGAGCGCGGATCTCTGCTGCGCTGGGTGGGCTGATCCGGCGGGGGTGGGCTGTTCCGGCACGCCCCGCCAACTTCTGTTACCAAGGGCGTCTGGCGCTCCCGGAGCCCGCGGATCGACCCCTAGGATCACCGAGCTGAACGCTTGGTGCCATGGCTGCCGGCTCAACTGGAGAACGACCGTTCTTCGAAATCATCACCAGCATCCGTTACTGGGTGATCCACGCCGTGACCCTGCCGGCGATCTTCCTGGCGGGTTTCCTGTTTGTGTCGACGGGCCTGGCCTACGACGCCTTCGGGACGCCCAGACCCGACGCTTACTTCCAGGCCAGCGAAAGCAAGGCCCCGGTGGTGAGCCAGCGCTACGACGCCAAGTCGTCCCTTGATCTGCGCCTGCAATAAGCCACGCCATGACTCAGACTCCCGCCCCCACCACGCCGCGCAACTATCCGATCTTCACGGTGCGCTGGCTTTCGGTTCACGCCCTCGGCATCCCCACGGTGTTCTTCCTGGGTGCCCTGGCTGCCATGCAGTTCATCCGCCGCTGATCGGTCTGCCCGTCATGCAACGCAATCCCAATCCCAACAATCTCCCGGTCGAACTCAACCGCACCAGCCTCTACCTTGGGCTGCTGCTGGTGTTCGTGACCGGCGTGCTGTTCTCCAGCTACTTCTTCAACTGAACCCTCCCTGAACCCTGATCCGGAGCACTCGCGATGAGCGGCAAGAAATCCAACCTGCCTGACGGCCGGATCCCCGACCGGCTTCCCGATGGCCGCCCCGCGGTGGCCTGGCGCTCCCGCTGGACCGAGGGCGTCCTGCCCCTCTGGTTGGTGGCCACCGCCGGCGGCATGGCCGTGATCTTTGTGGTGGGCCTGTTCTTCTACGGCTCCTACGTGGGCGTCGGTTCGGCCTGATCAGCTGCACCTCGACCAGCAACGCGTTTGCGGGGCTCCTTCGGGGCCCCGCTTTTTTGTCACTGGACGCTGTGCCTAATCTCTGGCCATGGAGCCCGTGCCCTTGCCCTGGTTGCAGCCGATGCCACTGCAGGTGCCTGCCGGTGTGGGGGCAGGTCTCGATCTGGCGGCTCTGACCGCCGGCCTCGAGCGTTTGGCCGCCGACCCTGAGGTCAAAGCACTGGTGGCGTTCGGCTTGCGGGCCCGCGGGGAGGCCAGACCCGATTCCGATCTTGATCTGGCTGTGATCAGTGCGTTACCCCAGCTGGAGCCTCAGCGCAAACTGCAGGAATGGAGCCGGCTCCACAAGCAACTCACCAGCGTGGGAGTCGGCGTCGACCTGATCGTGAGCGGCTGGCAGGATGCCGCCCGCATGGCCCAGTCGCGCTGGCACGTCATGGGAGATGTGGCCCGCGAGGGGCAGGTGCTGTACGTCGCCGGCTGAAGACGCCCAGCTGCTGCTGGGAATTGTGCGCCGGCATCTCCGCGCGCTCGAACTCGGGCTCGACGAGGCCTTTCCCCAGGAGGACTGGGGGTTCACAGCCCAGCAGATGCTCGAAAAAATCCTCAAAGCCTGGATCGTGCTGGCCGACCAGCGTCCGCCACACACCCAAGAGCTCGACAAGCTGCTGCCTTTGGCTGGCGTAACGATTCCGCCAGAGCTGCTGGAGCTGCAGGTGTTTGCCGTGGAAGCCCGCTACGAAGAGGGGCCGTTTCCATTGCCAGCGGCGCGAACTGAGCTGCTGGCGCTGCTGAAGGGTGAACTGGTCCGGATTGAACGGGCCATCTCAAAGGCGTGCGGCTGAACCTGTAGCCAAGGCCGCTCCATGGCTGGGCCTGTAGTCAGGGACCAACTGGTTCAACACGAGCAAGGCAGTGGGGGCGTCATCGCAGGCGGCGGCAGCCAGCAGCTGGCTCAGCGCCTGCTGCAGATCTGCGCCTTGAGGGGCGGGTTCTCGGGCCTGGCGGATCAGGGGATGGCAGGTGGGCTGGTCGTCGGGGGTCACCAAGAGCTCTTCGTAGAGCTTCTCGCCGGGTCGCAGGCCGGTGTACTCGATGGCGATGTCACCCTCTGGGTTGTCGGCATCGCGCACACTGCAGCCTGAGAGCTCGATCATCTGGCGGGCCAACTCATTGATCGCCACAGGCTCGCCCATGTCGAGCAAGAAGACTTCGCCGCCCTTGGCAATGGCGGAGGCCTGGAGCACCAGCTGCACCGCCTCGCCGATGGTCATGAAGTAGCGGATCACATCGGGATGGGTGACCGTGACCGGGCCACCCGCTGCGATCTGCTCGCGAAACAGCGGCACCACCGAGCCCGAGGAGCCCAGCACATTGCCGAAGCGCACCATGGCGCACACACAGGCGCTCTGGCGAGCCGCGGCCTCCTGCACCAGTAGCTCGCAAACGCGCTTGCTGGCTCCCATGGCATTGGTGGGCCGCACCGCCTTGTCAGTGGAGATCAGGGTGAAGCGCTCCACACCCGAGGCCAGGGACGCCTCCAGCAGAGCCTGGGTGCCAAGCACGTTGTTGCGCAGCCCTGCCGCCAGGTTGGCCTCCACCAGCGGCACGTGCTTGTAGGCCGCGGCATGGAAGATCACCTCCACCCCCTCACGGCGACACAGGCGCTGCATGCGGGCCTGATCGGCCACATCGGCGAGCACTGCAATGAGTTCAAGGCCCTGCGGCAGCGACGCATCGCTGCTCAGTCGTTGGCGCAGCTCGCGCTCGATCGCATAGAGGGCGTATTCGGAATGGTCGAGCAGGATCAGCCGGCTGGGGGCCAGGGCGAGCACCT
>VGPQ01000085.1 GCA_016882555.1 Cyanobacteria bacterium M_surface_7_m2_040 | reverse complement strand
CATGCAGCAGGGCATCGCCACAGCTGTTGATCGCCTCGAGCTGGTGATCGTGGGCGCTGACCAGAGCTTTGCCGTTCTCGCGCAACAGCACGGACTTGTCGACGGTGTGGCCGTGGGCTGCAGCGATGCTCAGCACATCATCCAAACCGGTTGCGGCGTGCAGCTTGTCGCGCAGCTGGGCATCACCCGACACCAAAGCAGCGAAGGCACGCAGAGCAGAGAGCGACATGGCAGAGGGCGCGATCGACCCGTCCTAGCAGCTCAGGGCTGCCCGCCGGCGAGTGTTTGCACCCTGTGGCAAGCCCTTGGAATCACGAATAGGGTTCGCGCGTGAGTCGGGCATCCATGGGGCAGGAACGCTTTTTTCTCGAGCTGGAGCCACCGGCGGCCACCCAGGCCAGCTGGCCCCATGTGGTGATCGTGGGCGGGGGTTTCGCCGGCCTGCGCGCCACCCACCGGTTGATCGGCAAACCGGTGCGCGTGACCTTGATCGACAAGCGCAATTTCAATCTGTTTCAGCCCCTGCTCTACCAAGTGGCCACCGGGCTGGTGGGCCAGGCCGATGTGGCCTCACCGCTGCGGCAGATGGTGGGCCAGGCCCCCAACGTGCAGGTCCTGCTGGGCGAAGTCGAGGAGATCGACGTCAAGGCCAAGGAGATCGTCTTCAACGAACGCCGGTACGCCTATGACCACCTAATCCTGGCGGCGGGTTCGGGCAGCACCTACTTCGGCCACGAGGAGTGGCGGCCGATCGCGCCGCCGATGAAGATCCTCGAGCACGCCAACGAAATTCGCCGGCGGGTGCTGCTGGCGCTCGAAGAAGCCGAGCAGACCCCCGATCCGGCGCGCCGCCGCCTGCTGCAGAGCGTGGCGGTGATCGGCGGCGGGCCCACGGGCTGCGAGCTCGCCGGCTCGCTCGTGGATCTGATGCGCCATGCCATCGCGCGCGATTTCAAGCAGCTGCGCGCCAGCGACTGCAAGGTGATGCTGATCGATCCCGGCGATCGGGTGCTGCGGGCCATGCACCCCAAACTCTCGGAAGCGGCCGGCACCTACCTGCAGCGCAGCGGCGTGGAGTTGGTGCTCGGCGGCCGGGTTCAGGAGATCACCGACAGCGAAGTGGTGCTCACCAGCAAGGCCACAGGCGCCGAGCAACGCCTTCCCGCCGGCACGGTCTGCTGGACAGCCGGTGTGCGGGCCTCCCACCTGGGCAAGGTGCTGGCGGCCAGCAGCGGCTGCCAGGTCGACAAGGGTGGCCGCGTGATCGTGGAGCCCGATTTTTCAATTCCGGGCTACCCGGAGGTGCGCGTGGTCGGCGACCTCTGCTCCTACAGCCACACCAGCGATGGCAAATCCTTGCCGGGCATGGCCGGGCCCGCTGTGCAGATGGGAGGCTGGGCAGCGGCCGACATTCTGGCGCGCATCCAGGGCGAACAGCACGCGCCATTCCGCTTCACCGACTTCGGCTCCATGGCGGTGGTGGGCCCGCTCTACGCCGTGGCCGACCTGCGCGGCATCCGGCTGAGCGGCCTGATCGGCTGGCTCACCTGGGGCCTGGCCCACCTGGCCTTCATGCCCGAAATGGAGAACCGACTCAGCCTGCTGCTCAAGTGGCTCTGGCAGATCGGCACCCGCGAGCGCGATTCCCTGCTGATCATCGGCAACCACAACCAGCACATGGGTGTCGAAGTGGGGCTCGAACAACGTGAGGGCCAAGCCAACGAGGCTGCGGGGGCTCCGGCTCCGGCTCCAGCCGCGGAAGCACCGCCGGCAGGAGCTAGTCCTGCGGTCGATGGCGGTCCAGATCCTGTTCCTCCTGCTGCTGGGTCTGCACCGTGAAGCGGCTGATCAGCAGGCCCATCACCAAGGCCAGATACAACGATCCGGCGATACCAAGTGAGACGCTGGCCATCTCGGCGGCTGGGGTGGCAGGCACGATGTCGCCAAATCCCGTCGTCGTCAGGGCGACAAAAGCAAAATAATTGATCCGCGAGAAATCAAGATCCCAGATCATGCGACCGAGCTCGATATTAGGAAACAGATGGGCCTTGAGATGCCCGCCTTGATGGACAAGATTCTGAAAACTTCCCGGCTGCAGGGTTTCCAAAACAGTAAACAGCAAACCACCCGAGACCCCAAGCAACAGGTAACCAGCAACGGCACCGGCAATCACTTCACCGCTCACTGTTTGCTCACGGCCCAACAGCTTGATGAGGCGCTCCAGACTCCAGAACACGAAGACAGAGAGCAACGTCATCACAGGCAGCCCCGTCAACACGGAGCTGGCCGGGGTGAAAATCCAAAACACCAGAAACACCAGCCCCAACACGCCGACCAGGCGGTAAATCCGTGCCGAACGACGGGCCACGCGATCCCGATCACCATGGCCCTGTGGATCGCGCGGAATCACCTGACCCAGCTCCACCAACAGCACCAATTGCAACAACGTGCCGCCGACCAAATGCAGGCGGAACACCGTGGCAGGAAGTGCCTGCATCACCATCAGCAACAGCGTGATGGCAAACAGATGACGATAAAAACGATGGCGTTGAAGGGTGCGTAAACGATCGCTCATTGAAGAATGCATCCAGGCAGGATTGATGGGCAGGGATGGCCGTCTCGATCGTCTGTGCCTTGCTTTGGGCTTGATCCCCAGGCAACCGGCGCCAGCATGCTGACAGCCAGCCAGGCCCTGTGCATGCCCCCGATGTGCATCCGTGCGATCCAGCGAATGGGCCTTGCCCTCGGGCTGGGGCTGGGGCTGGGGTTGGTGCTCGGCGGGGGGGCCTCGGTCTGGGCTGACGACGACACCAGCCACAAGCCATCGGCCCAATCCCAGGCTTCGCCTGCCATTCAGCAACCACAACAGGCCTGGCCTTCGTTTCAAGAGCTGCTCAAACTGCCCGATTGGATGAGCCTTGTCGTGGACGTCACGGCCGAACCCATGGGTGGGTTCACCCCAGCCAGCAATCCTGCAGGCGGTGCAGCCTGGATTCAGCAGGTGTTGATCGCCAGCGAATTCAGCACCGGCCTCAACAAGCCTCCGGAGGTCTGGCGCGAGTTGGATCACTGGGCACTCAATCTGGAGCTGACGAGCTTCAACGGCGATCCCAACCTCAATCTGGTGTTGGGAACGACGTTCCCGCTGCAGACGGCTGCCCACCCCGTGGGCCTGTGGCTGACCAAGGCCAGTCTGCAACGCAGCCGCGGGACAGGCGCCTTCGACCTGAAGGCAGGACTGCTGCCCTTGAATCCAGGCTTTATCAAAAATCCGAGCCTGGACAGCTACATCCACTCAGCCCTGAACAACACCCTCAATGTGCTGATTCCAGGCTTGCCCATCAATCCACTCGTGGCCCCCGGTGCCGAACTGCGTTGGCAGGCTGGTGCCGGCAGTGAACTCAGGTTCGGCAGCTATTGGCTCGATTCCGAAACTGCCCTGGCCGCGATGCTGGGGGTGAATCCAGGGCAGCCCCATGTGCAAGGAAGCTTGCAGATCGTGCAGTGGAATCTGAGCCATCTTCCAGGTCGCGCCAGCGTGGCAGGCCCCATCAGCAGCAAGCAGGGAGCGATTGCACGGCAACTGCCCGAACCGCTGTTGCAACTGGGCGCCTTCACCACCACCGCCAGCAGCACTCTCTACCCTGCAGCCGCCAATCAGGGCGTCTACGGCACCTTGACGTTGCCTGCGCCCTTGCCCATCGGACTCGACAACCGCATCTGGATCGGGCTGCACAACGGCTTCAACAGCAACGCCAACCCCTACCCACTGTTTCTCAGCGGTGGCTGGCTCAATCAGGGGCTGATCCCAGGACGCCCCTTTGACGTGCTGGCACTCGGCTTTGGTCGCACCAGCTTCAGCCCCCAGCTGACGCCAGGGAGCCATGAAGCGGTGCTGGAGCTGAACTATGCGATCAGCATCAACGCTCAGCTGACGCTGCAACCCGTGATCCAATGGATCATCAACCCTGGCGGTGGCAGCAATGGAGGCAGCTCCTACGCCGGCGGGGTGCAGCTCAACTTGAGTCTCTGAGGCTCTGAGGCTGCCTCAGCGCTGAAGCTGAACTGGTATCAGAGCCCGGGGCTGCTCTGCATGATGCCACCGTCGGCAAAGATCGTGGTGGCAGTGATGTAACTGGCCGCATCACTGGCCAGGAAACCCACCACCCGCGCGATCTCTTCGGGTTGCGCCATGCGGCCCAGGGGAATCGCGGCATTGAGCTTGGCGAGCAACTCGGGATTGTTCATGGTCGAGTCGTTGATGGGGGTCGCCACGGCGCCAGGCCCCACATTGACCACGGTGACGCCATGGGGGGCCAGCTCCAGCGCGGCTGTGCGGGTCATCATTCGCACCCCACCCTTGGCACAGCAATACGGGGTGTTGTTGGGCATCGGCCAGTCCTCATGCACCGAGGAAATGTTGATGATGCGACCGCCACCCCCTTGGGCGATCATCTGTTTGGCGGCATATTGCGTCGCAAAAAACACGCCGCGAAGGTTGACATCGAGAACCTTGTCGTAGTCGTCTGGGGTCGTATCCAGAATCGAGGTGCGGGTTTCGATGCCCGCGTTGTTGACCATCACATCGAGGCGGCCATAACGGGTGACCGCGGCCTGAACCAGGCTCTGCAGTTGATCGAGCTTGCCCACGTCTGCCTGAACCCCAAAACTGCAGCCGCCATAACTGCCGATCTCCTTCTCGAGCTCTTCGGTGGCCTCGGGATGGGAGCGGTAATCAATCACCACCTTGGCGCCCAAATGGGCCAGGCATTCGACAATGGCCTTGCCGATGCCACTGTTGCCACCGGTGACGATCGCAACCTTTCCTTGCAACAACGAGGCAAGGGTCTCTGTGGCGTAGGGATTCGAGCTGGTCATGGCCGCGGTGCGCTGCAAGAAGGCATCGCCACGACGCTAGACGCGTTGGCGTGGTGGCGCCGCGATCCGTGACAGAGCTTGTTTACAGAGGGGTGACATTCCTGTACTGATTCCTACGGTGACTCTGAGCACCTGGACTGCATTGCCATGTCTACCGCCACGCCTGGCCAAACCATCCGCCGGGCGATCCACAGCGATCGTTTTCCCACGCCCGTGGCCTCCTACAGCCAGGGCTTTCAGATCGGCGACATGCTGTTCATCACCGGTCAGCTGCCCGTCGATCCCATCACCAATCTGAAGGTGGGCGATGGCGACATCACCCTGGAATCCAGGCAGGTGATGCGCAACATGCAGGCCGTGCTGGAAGAAGCCGGGTATGGGTTTGCCGATGTGGTGAGTGCCACGGTCTACCTGACCAATATCGACACGCTCGACACCTTTGATGCGGTCTGGCAGGAGTATTTCCCGGACCCCAACGCCTATCCATCCCGGGCTGTGGTGGAGGTGTCGGCCCTGGTGCTCGGCATCCAGTTGGAGATCTCAGCGATCGCGGTCAAGGGCTGAGCTGCAACCATGGTCGATCCCTACAGCCTGGCCCCCAAGCCCGAGACCTACTGGCACCTCTGGTGCGGCGACGACGGCATCAGCCGTCAGCAGCAGTGCCGCATCAGCGAGTTTGCGCTGGGGGTTCTGGGCCCCGGCGATTCCCCCCAGTTTTCAAGAAGCCTGTTTGACAACGGCAATGCCTTTGTCACCTACCTACCGGTGGGCTGGACGGCTGACTGGCACGAGAACCATGTGCCCAAATGGATTTACGTCCTCAAGGGGGCATGGTCAGTGGAGAGCATGGACGGTTGCAAAACCGTGATCCGCGCGGGCGAATACTCCTTCGGCGGCGATCAGGGCTGCATCACCGGCAGCGACGGCCGCCGCGGCCACCTGTCAGCCCATGTGGGTGACGAGCCCTGTGTGCAACTGATCATTCAGCGCAACGATGACGCCTGGCGCCAGGCTCCTCCAGGGTTCTTCCGTTGAAACACGCCTCGAGCTGCAGCGAGAGCTACGACCCTCGTTTTGAGAGTCTGGTGCTGTTCAACGCCGAGCTGGAGCTGCTGGCAGACGGGTTCCGTTGGCTGGAGGGACCCGTGTGGTTTGGCGACCACAGCTGCCTGCTGTTCAACGACATCCCCAACAACCGCACCCTGCGCTGGAGTGAACGGCAGGGGATCAGCGTGTTTCGCGAGCCGTCCGATTTCGCCAACGGGCAGACCCGTGACCGCGACGGGCGACTGATCAGCTGTCACCACCGCAGCCGCTGCCTCACCCGCGTTGAGCACGACGGCACCACCACCACCCTGGTCAACCAGGCCCGGGGGTATCGGCTCAATGCGCCGAACGATGTCGTGGTCAAAAGCGATGGCTCGATCTGGTTCAGCGATCCGCCCTACGGGCTGCTCAACGACTTCGAAGGTGGACGTCAGGTATCGGAG
>VGPQ01000084.1 GCA_016882555.1 Cyanobacteria bacterium M_surface_7_m2_040 | reverse complement strand
AAGGGAAGGGCGCCAGATAGATCGGCTGTTGCGCCAGTGCCGGTTGCAGCAGGGCAGGCCCATTCAGGGCCGCGACGGTGGCGGCGGTAGCAATGGCCGTTCGAATCGATTGGCGCAACATGCAAATGCCTGTGCTAGGTACCCCAGGCTCGATTGTTGGCTGGGGTCTTGCCACAGGCCATCACGCTTTGTAGGCCGGCCCTGGGCCTGCTGCTGGGCGCGATGGTGCTGGTTCCCGCCGTGCTGGGATTGGGGAGCCTGGCGGCCGAACAGTGGCCCATCAAGGTCGCGCCTGCAGGCAACGGTGATCGCATTGGCAAGGACAGTGCCAGAAGCAATGCAACGCTCCAGAGGTCATGCCGGCCAATCCAGTCCCGGTGGAGATGTTTACCGGCACGGGCGAATTGGGGCGGCTGCTGGGCATTAAGCCCGAGAGCGGTTTCAGGCTGGGTGGGGCACTTGTCGGGGAGGCGAATACGTTTCTGAGCGGCAGCTTTGCACCCCAGAACAACCTTTGGTAATGGCTGCAGCAGCTGCAGCTGGAGGCCAATCTTGAAACGCTGTTGGGTTGGAAAGACACCAAGGTGTCGGTGTCAGGGCTCAATGCCAATGGCAGCCCGGTCAATCTCTATGCGGGCAGCATTCAAGGCTTTACTGATCTACCTGGCACGCCTCCATTTGATCGGACCGAGCTCTACACTTACTGGATCGCCAAGGGCTTGTTTGATCGACGTTTGTTCCTGCGGTTTGGCAAGCAGACGGCCAACGTCCTGTTCAACAATGTGGTGCTGGGAAATCAGGACCTGCCATCGCGCACCGAGCTGGCAACGTCGGGGCTGATTGTTCCCTCGCTCTACAACAACCCGACCCTGATCGGCCGGATGCCTGTGGGGTATAACGCCGCCCTGGGACTCACGGTGCGGTGGTTTCCCAAGGGGACGGGAAACACGTATCTCAATTACGGCATTTTTGATGGCAATGGCGCCAAGTGGGGCTATCAGGCCGGCTTGCAGGCACCCTGGATCAACAATTACCTGTTTCAGATCGCCGAATTCGGTGTGCGCTGGAACATCGGCAATGGCAAGTTGCCGGCCAAATTTGCGATCGGTGCTTGGTATCAAAGCGGTCTGCTGGATACACCCCAGTCGGTCTTGAACACAGTCACCACCGGCAGTGATTTAGGAGCCAAGGCCAATGGTGCGATGGGCATGTATCTCTACGGCACCCATCGGCTCTGGTACCGCAAGCCCTGGGTCAATCCCAGCGGCATCGGTGCCTTCTATCAGTTCGGCTTCAGCAATTCGCCTGCCTCGATCATTCATCAGTACGTGGGTCTGGGGCTGACGGCCTATGGCTTGCTGGAGAAGCGGCCCCATGACAACTTCGGCGTTGGCCTGGCCTGGGCCAAGCCCAACCCCACCAAGAATCCGGAGTTGTTTCTGTTGCCGCAGTTGTTTCCCGGCAATTACGGCGGCAACCCCCTGGCCCAGGTGGAGACCCCTGAGGTCGTGATTCAGCTCTATTACCAATTCGCGCTTGATCGCGCCACCTATCTCGAACCGGTGTTGAGCGTGATTCCCAAGCCGAGCCTGATCGGCAACCCGGCCACAGTGGCGGCCACGCTCCGCCTGATCAAACAGTTCTGATGCGCAGATCTGGTGCTGCCGCAGTGCTGGGAGGCTTGCTGTTGGCCTCTCCGGCTTGGGCCCAGAGCCAGCCGCCCCAGTGGATCCCGGTGCTGGAGCTGCCGCGGGGTTGGCTGCCCCAGGGGCCGGTGGATTCGCAGGTGCCCTGGTGGCATGCCGGCTTTCGCCTCACCAGCCAGTTGATCGGTAACCCCAGCGGCGGTGCCAGTCAGAGCGTCAATCTGGCCAATGGCTTTGACCTCACCACCAGCATCGGCACCAACCTGATGGGCAACCCGCCCAATCGGGAGCTCGATCGCTGGAGCGCCACCATCCATGCCACCGGTTTTGTGGCCACGGGGCAGTACACCCAGGCCCTGGGCTTTGCCGACACCACCTTCAACCCTCAGAGCGCTTTCCAGAACCCCGGTGGGGTGTGGTTGCAGAGCTTCTGGCTGGAGCGCAACGAGCAACCCGGGCACTGGTTGCCGTCACTGCAGCTGGGCAGCCTCAATCTGGCCTCGGCGTTCTTCAAGCCGCCGGCCGGCAACCTCTATGTGAGCGGTCTGCTCAATGGCCACACCGGCGTTGAGATCAGCGGGTTTCCCTATGGCCCGCTCAATGCCTATGGCGCCCGGGCGCTGCTGCGCTTCGGTCGCAGCGAGCTCAGCTACGGCGCCTTTCAGCTCAGCAGCGTGCGCGCCAACCCGGCCCTGCGCGGCTGGAACCAGAGCGCCAGCAGCCACGACGGAGTGCTGCAACTGCTGCAGTGGCAGCAGCCTCTTAGCAGCGGCTCTGATGGCGGCCCCTGCGGCGCCAGCAAGATCGCTGCCGCTGAATCAGCGTTGGGCCCAGTCAGTCCTGCCCGTACTGACCTCCCCTTTCGCACCCGCACCGGTTGCCTGCGCTCGCGCCTGCTGCAAAACAGCCTGCCCGAACCGGAGCTGCGGCTGGGCGGCTTTGCCGGCAGCTGGCGCTTTGCCAGTGTCAACGGCCCCGGCCAGTTCGGTATGGCCTCCACGGCTGCCTCGGCGGCGGGCGGCACCAACACCGGTCTGTTTGGCTATCTGGCCCTGCCGGGCGGGTCGCTGCTGGGCCACCGCACGCGCCTGTGGCTGAGCGGGTCAGTGGGCTTCATGCCGGCGATCAATCCGTTCCCGGGTTATGTCGCTGGCGGCCTCGTGAGCCAGGGCCTGCTGCCGACCCGTCCCCAGGACCTGCTGCTGCTGGGGGCGGCCACAGCGGCCCCCAGCACGGCGCTGGCTCCCGCCCAGGCCGGCCAGAGCGTGATCGAGCTGGGCTATCAGGCCCAGCTCAGCCGTCGTCTGTCGCTGCAGCCGTTCACCCAGCTGCTGCTCAACCCCGGCGGCACCCTGCAGGCCCCGGTGTGGACCCTGGGCCTGCAGCTGGAGTGGAACCTGTAGGGGCTTACAGGTCTTTGGGTTGCAGTCCGGTGTGTTTGGCCATTCTGGTGAGCATGCGAGGACCGATTTCCTCCCCATCGTGGAAGGCAAAAACAACGTCGACCCAGCCTTCACGGCACAGGGTTCGGTGTGAACCGCTTTGGCGTTTGACTGTCCAACCAAGCTTCAACAGGGCCGCCAAGACGCGCTTGGCTTTGACCGCTGGCCATGGGCTCATGCCGCGGCTGGCACCACGATGCTGATGTCGCGGGGAGCTGCCTCCCCTTGCTCAAGCTGCTCGGCCAGCGCTCTCAGTGCCAGCGCCTCAGCCTTGGCCATGGCTTCAGTCGCTGATGTGCCGTAGGCAAGCGCCCCCGGTAGCTCCATCACTTCAGCGAGCCAGCGGCCATCGACGTCTTGCTCGACCTCAAGTGTGAAGTGCATGGGAATCACTCTTGATGGCTGCAGTCTATTGAGACGGCAGCCATCCGATTCAGCCCCGGCTGCCCCGGGCACCCTCCGGTAGCCGCACCTGGGTGGCCAGGCCCAGGCGGCGCATCAGCTTGATGTGCAGCCAGGTGAGGTCGATCTGGCGGCCGAAGCCCTGGCGCGCCGAATGGGGGAAGGAATGGTGGTTGTTGTGCCAGCCCTCGCCGAAGGTGAGCGCCGCCACCCAGGGGTTGTTCTTGGAGTGGTCACCGCTGTCATGAGTGGCGCTGCCCCACAAGTGGGTGGCCGAATTCACCAGCCAGGTGCAGTGGTAGACCACCACCAGGCGCAGGGGGATGCCCCACAGCACCAGGGCCCAGCCGCCGGCGCCGGTGGCGGTGCCGATCCAGAACAGCAGCGCCGCCAGGGGCAGCTGCAGCACCAGGAACCAGTTGTTGAGCCAGCGGTAGTAGGGGTCCTTGGCCAGGTCACCCGTGAGCCGGGGCACGGCCGCCATCGCCGGGATCTCTTCAAACATCCAGCCCATGTGGCTCCACCAGAAGCCCTTGAGGCTGCTGTGGTGATCCACCTCGGTGTCGGAAAACTTGTGGTGGTGGCGGTGCAGCCCCACCCAGTCGATCGGGCCGTGCTGGCAGCTGATCGCGCCGCAGGTGGCAAAGAAGCGCTCCAACCACTGGGGCACCTTGAAGCTGCGGTGGCTGAGCAGGCGGTGGTAGCCGATCGTCACGCCCAGGCAGGCGGTCAGCCAATACAGCACCAGAAAGCTCGCGACCGCCGGCACGCTCCAGAACTGGGGCAGCAGGGCGACCACGGCCAGCACGTGGATGATCGCCATGAAGATGATCGTGCCCCAGCGGGTGCCCTTGGGGGCCACGGCCTGGGGTTCGCCGCGGCGCGGCTGGTGCAGGGCCTTGGCGCGGCGATGGCTGCTGGGCCCCGCATTGATGAAGGCGGGGCTGCGGGTGCCGCGGGCCTGGGCGGCGCCGCGGGCTGGCCTGGGAGAGAACGTGGCGGTCATTGAGACCGACTCCTGATTGGATGTCTACAATGGTAGCAATACGAATCCATATCGCACAACCGCCCATGGGCTACCGCGACGATCTGGCCTCGGGGCGGGTGGCCTTTGCCCATCTGGTCCGGGTGTGGCATGAGCGCAATGGGTGGAGTCATCGGGTGCTGCCCGCCCTGGCCGAAGCCCTGGATCTGGGGCGGGTGCACAACAGTCAGCTCTCGATGTTGCGCAACGGCAAGCTGGCTTCGCCGGGTCCTGAAGTGTTTCTGGCGCTGGGACGCATCAATCAGCTGCTGGCCGCCGAAGCCAGCGGCGGCCGGCTCAGCGAGGGCCTGCGAGGACGGCTGGCCGGTCAGCCTGAGTTGATCGAGGCCCTTGCGGCGTCCTGTCTGCCGGTGCAGGCCTCGGGCGAGCCGGTGCTGGGCCCAGGCGAGCTGCTCGAGGTCTTCGTGGGTCTGCGGACCCCGCCACCCGCCTTTGATCTGCGCATTGCCGATGCCGAGGCGATGGAGCTCAGCGCGGCCCTCGCCCAGCTGTACACAGCGGGCCAGCCCTGGCGTCAGTGCCGCGAGCCGGTGCTGGCGGCCTATCCGGTCAGCAAAAAACAGCGCCGCGAACGCTTTGTTGAGGTGATGGCCGGCCTGCGCGATTACACGGCTGTTGAACTGGAGGCCGAATTGCCGGATCTGGTGATCACGGCGCGGACCCTGGGGGTCTCGGGCTCGCAGCAGATGGAAGTCGATGGCCTGCTTCAGTTGCTGCGCCGCAAGCGTCTGCCCAAAACCGCGTAGCGGCTGGCTGCCGGGCTCGGCGCCCCGATCAGCGCCCTGGCATCGGTGCCAGGCGGATGCGGCGGGCCCAGCCCAGCTTGCGCAAAAGCTGTATGTGCAGCCAGGTGATGTCGAGCTCAAACCAGCGCAGGCCGTGGCGGGCCGAGTGCTGGTAGGCGTGGTGGTTGTTGTGCCAGCCCTCGCCGAAGCTCAGGATCGCCACCCACCAGCAGTTGCGCGAGAGGTCGGGGCAGTCGAAGTTGCGGTAGCCGAAGGCGTGGGTGGCCGAGTTCACCAGCCAGGTCACGTGATAGACGAGCACCAGGCGCAGCGGAATCGCCCACAGCACCAGGCCCAAGCCGCCGCCGTGCACCCCTGCCGCCTGGCCGTACCAATACAGGGCCATGCCCAGGGGCAGCTGCAACAGCAGAAACCAGCGGTCCAGCCAGCGGTACAGCGGATCACGCTGCAGGTCGCCGGTCAGCCGCGGTACATGGGCGAGCGCCGGGATCTGGTGCAGCATCCATTCGCTGTGGGCCCACCACAGGCCGCGGGCGGCGTCGTGGTGGTCATTCGGTTGGTCCGAATGCATGTGGTGGTGCCGATGCAAACCCACCCATTCGATCGGTCCGCTCTGGCAGGCCAGGGTGCCCATCAGCACCAGCAGCCGCTCGAGCCATTTGGGTGCCTCGAAGCTGCGGTGGGCCAGCAGCCGGTGCAGCCCCAGGGTCACCCCCAGCACGGTCATCCAATAGAGAACAGCCAAGGCGGCCACCGCCTGCCAGCTCCAGAAGCGGGGCAGCAGCGCCACCACCGCCAGCACGTGCATCACCAGCATGAAACTGGAGGTGCCGGCCTTGAGCTTGCGCTGCTTGGGGGGCAGCGGGCTCCGGCGTTCGTGCAGCCCGGCGCGCAGCTGGGCATCGCTGCGGGGCACCCGCACCGTGGTCGGGGCCTGGCGTGGCGCGGGTGGGGAAGCGGAAACCAAGTGGAACTCCGGCGGGATGGGGCTGATCCATGGATCGGGCCGCAGGCGGCTTGATCCGAGATCTGATCAGTGTTTGATCTGAAGATGAAATCTAACCGCAGCGCCGGCGGGGCGGATGTGCTGCTCAGGCG
>VGPQ01000083.1 GCA_016882555.1 Cyanobacteria bacterium M_surface_7_m2_040 | reverse complement strand
CAGCACGGCGCCGGCCATCTTGCCCAGGTCCTTGATCTGAGCAAGGTTGCGGTGCAGGTGGGGGCAGGCCTCCACCTGCACGCTGATGATGTCGGCCCCGGCCTTGGCAAACTCGGGCACGTACTTCTCCGGCTCCACGATCATCAGGTGCACGTCGAGCGGCTTGGTCGTCACCGGCCGCAGGGCTTGCACGATCAGGGGGCCAATGGTGATGTTGGGCACGAAGCGGCCATCCATCACATCCACGTGAATCCAGTCGGCGCCGGCCTGATCCACGGCTCGCACGTCGTCACCCAGGCGGGAGAAGTCGGCCGACAGGATCGAGGGGGAGACGACCAAAGGCTTGGTGCTCATGGGGCCGCGTCAGGCATGGGGGCGCGATTGTAGGAAGCGGACCGGAGCTTCCACTCCACCGAGCCTGGGCCAGAGCCACAACTGATACAGTTGCGGGCGCTTCGAGACCGAGAATCGCTGCCGCGACAAGCCGTCAAGGGCCTTGGCACCTCCCGGCTCCCTTTCGTTCAAGAAGTTCCTTCCCCTTGCCGCACCGCCGTGGACCGCACCCTGATCCAGGAAATTCTCGAGGTCGTTGAGCAGGCCGCCATCGCTTCCGCCAAGCTCACCGGCATGGGTCTCAAGAACGAGGCCGATGCCGCAGCCGTCGAGGCCATGCGCGAGCGCATGTACAAGATTCAGATGCAGGGGCGCATCGTCATCGGCGAAGGCGAGCGTGACGAGGCGCCGATGCTCTACATCGGCGAAGAAGTGGGCAGCGGCACCGGCCCCGGTGTCGACTTCGCCGTGGACCCCTGCGAAGGCACCAACCTCTGCGCCAACAGCCAGCGCGGTTCGATGGCCGTGCTGGCCGCGTCTGATCGCGGTGGTCTGTTCAATGCGCCCGACTTCTACATGAAGAAGCTGGCGGCGCCCCCGGCCGCCAAGGGCAAGGTCGACATTCGCAAGTCGGCCACCGAAAACATCAAGATCCTCAGCGAGTGCCTGGGCATTCCCGCCAACGAGCTGGTGATTGTGGTGATGGATCGCGCCCGCCACAAAGACCTGATCAAGGAGATTCGCGCCACCGGCGCCCGAGTGCAGCCCATCTCCGATGGGGATGTGCAGGCCGCCATCGCCTGTGGCTTCTCTGGCACTGGCACCCACTGCCTGATGGGCATCGGCGCCGCTCCCGAAGGGGTGATTTCCGCCGCCGCGCTGCGTGCCCTGGGTGGCCACTTCCAGGGCCAGCTGGTGTACGACCCGGCCGTGGCCCAGACCTCCGAATGGGAAGGGCTCACCAAGGAAGGCAACCTCGCCCGCCTCGCCGAGATGGGCATCAGTGATCCCGATCGCATCTACGAGGCCGAGGAGCTGGCCTGCGGCGAGAACGTGGTCTTCGCCGCCAGCGGCATCACCGATGGTCTGCTGTTTGACGGTGTGAAGTTCGAGAAGGACTGCACCCGCACCAGCTCGCTGGTGATCAGCACCCTCGACAACACGGCTCGTTTCACCACCACCGTGCACATCAAGGACGGCGCCCAAAGCATCGCCCTGCGCTGACCTGAGCCCCATCAGCCTCCATGCACCTTGCCGTCATTGGCCTCAGTCATCGCACGGCTCCGGTGGAAATCCGGGAGCGCCTCAGCATCCCGGAGCAGACCATGGAGGACTCCCTCCAGCAGCTGCGTGCCGATGAGCAGGTGTTGGAGGCATCGATCCTCAGCACCTGCAACCGGCTCGAGATCTACACCCTGCTGCGCAACCCCGATCTAGGGGTCACAGCCGTGGGCAGTTTCCTCAGCCGCCATTCGGGGCTGGGGGTTGAGGAGCTGTCTCCGCATCTGTTCACCTACCACCATGAGGATGCGGTCGGCCACCTGTTGCGGGTGGCTGCCGGCCTTGATTCCCTGGTGCTGGGTGAGGGCCAGATCCTCTCTCAGGTCAAGAAGATGGTGCGCCTGGGGCAGGAGCACCGCTCCGTGGGGCCGATTCTCAACCGCCTGATGAACCAGGCGGTGAGTACCGGCAAGCGGGTGCGCACCGAAACCAATCTGGGCACCGGCGCCGTGTCGATCAGCTCAGCGGCTGTGGAGCTGGCCCAGCTCAAGCTGGGCCAGGCCAGGGGGCTCGATCAGCTGATCAGCCTTGAAGACGAGCAGGTGGCTGTGGTTGGGGCTGGCCGCATGGCCCGCCTGCTGCTGCAGCACCTGGGCGCCAAGGGCTGCCGCGGCGTGGTGCTGCTCAACCGCACCCTGGCGCGGGCCGAGGCGATGGCCGCTGATTTCCCTGCACTGCCGGTGCAGTGCCGCCCGATCGATGATCTCGATCACTGCCTGAGCACCTGTTCGCTGGTGTTCACCAGCACGGCAGCCGAGGATCCGATCATTGATGCAGCCCGGCTGGAGCCGCTGAACCGCCGCTCCAGCCTGATGCTGATCGACATCGGGGTGCCCCGCAACATCGCTGCCGATGTCAGCCGCTTGTCGGGGGTGCAGCGTTACGACGTTGACGACCTGCAGGAGGTGGTCAACCGCAACCAGGAAGCCAGGCGCGAGATGGCGCAGGAGGCCGAGAGTCTGCTGGCCGAAGAAGCGCGGCTGTTTCTGGAGTGGTGGGACGGCCTGGAGGCGGTGCCGGTGCTCAACAAGCTACGGCGTCAACTCGACGATATCCGCGAAGCGGAGCTGCAGAAAGCCCTGAGCCGGATGGGGCCTGATTTTTCTGTGCGCGAGCGCAAAGTGGTGGAGGCCCTGAGCAAGGGCATCATCAACAAGATTCTGCATCCGCCGATCACCAATCTGCGCGCACCCCAGAGCCGACAGCAGCGCCATCAGGCCATGCGCGCCCTGGCGGAACTGTTTGATCTGCAGGATCTGGCCGATGAGGCCTGAGCCCTCTGCAACAGTTCGTGCTGGGGCACCTCAAAAGGGTCGCCCCGCGGCAGGGCGCTCCGGTACGGTCGCAACACCAGCGGGATCGACGGATCAATGAAGCGAGTTCTGGCGATCATTCTTGGTGGCGGTGCCGGCACCCGGCTCTATCCCCTGACCAAGATGCGCGCCAAGCCGGCAGTGCCACTGGCCGGTAAATACCGCCTGATCGATATCCCCATCAGCAATTGCATCAACTCAGAGATCAACAAGATCTATGTGTTGACGCAATTCAACAGCGCGTCATTGAACCGTCACCTCACGATGACCTACAACCTGTCAGCAGGGTTTGGTCAAGGATTCGTCGAGGTGCTGGCTGCACAACAGACCCCCGACAGCCCCAGTTGGTTTGAAGGTACGGCCGATGCCGTGCGCAAATACCAATGGCTGTTTCAGGAATGGGATGTTGACCATTACCTGATCCTGTCCGGCGATCAGTTGTATCGCATGGACTACAGCCAGTTTGTTCAACATCACATCGATACCGGTGCCGATCTCACCGTGGGTGCGTTGCCCGTTGATGCCGCTCAGGCCGAGGGCTTTGGCTTGATGCGCACCAGTAGCGATGGCCGCATCCAGGAATTCCGCGAAAAGCCCAAGGGAGACGCCCTCGAATCCATGCGCGTCGACACCCAGAGCCTGGGGCTGACGCAGGAGGAGGCCCAGAAGCGCCCCTTCCTGGCCTCGATGGGAATTTACGTGTTTAGCAGGAAGACCCTGTTCGATCTGCTGCACAGCAATCCCACCTCCACCGATTTCGGCAAGGAGATCATCCCGACCTCGCTCGCCCAGGGCGATCGCCTGCAGAGTTTCCTGTTTGATGACTACTGGGAAGACATCGGCACCATCGGCGCCTTCTATGAGGCCAATCTGGCGCTCACCCAGCAGCCCAATCCCCCCTTCTCCTTCTACGACGAGAAGTTTCCGATCTACACTCGGCCACGCTATCTGCCGCCCAGCAAACTGCAGGATGCCCAGGTCACCGAATCGATCATCGGTGAAGGGTCGCTGCTGAAGGCCTGCAGCATTCACCACTGCGTGTTGGGTGTGCGCACCCGCGTCGAAAACGAGGTGGTGCTGCAGGACACCCTGGTGATGGGGGCCGACTACTTCGAGTCGTCCGAGGAGCGCCTCGTGCTGCGGGAGCGGGGAGGCACCCCCCTCGGCGTGGGCCAGGGCACCACGGTCAAGGGGGCCATTCTCGACAAAAACGTGCGCATCGGTAGCAACGTCACGCTCATCAACAAGGACCGGATCGAAGAAGCCGATCGACCGGAGCTGAACTTCTACATCCGCAACGGCATTGTCGTGGTGGTCAAGAACGGCACCATCGCTGACGGCACGGTCATTTGAGCAAACCCTGACCGCTCTGTGACAGGCGGCATCGAAGCGTGGCCGCCGGGCCCTGCTTCGCCACACTGAGAACGACCCAACCTGATTGCTGAACCCCATGGGCAAGGCTCACTTCGGCCTCATCGGCCTCGGTGTGATGGGCGAGAACCTGGTGCTCAACGCCGAGCGCAACGGCTTTTCGTCGGTGGTCTACAACCGCACCTACGCCAAGACCCAGGAGTTCCTGGAGGGGCGGGGGGCCGGCAAGGACATCGTCGGCGCCGCCACGCTCGAGGAGTTCGTGGCCACCCTGGAGCGCCCGCGCCGCATCCTGATGATGGTGAAGGCCGGCCAGCCGATCGATGACCTCATCGCCACCCTCTCGCCGTTGCTGCAGGAAGGCGACCTGCTGATCGACGGCGGCAATTCGCTCTACACCGACACCGAGCGCCGGGTGGCCGAGCTCGAGAGCAAGAGCTTCGGCTACATCGGCATGGGGGTTTCCGGCGGGGCCAAGGGCGCCCTGGAGGGGCCCAGCATGATGCCCGGTGGCACCAAGGCGGCCTACGACGCCATCGAGAGCCTGGTGCGCAAGATGGCCGCCCAGGTCAACGATGGTCCCTGTGTGACCTACATCGGTCCTGGTGGGGCTGGCCACTTTGTCAAGACCGTCCACAACGGCATCGAATACGGCATCGAACAGATCCTGGCCGAGGCCTACGACCTGATGAAGCGGGTCGCCGGCATGGGCGGCACCCAGATGGCTGATGTGCTGGGCCAATGGAACACCACCGAGGAGCTGGCCTCGTTTCTGGTGGAGATCACCGAGGTCTGTCTGCGCACCAAGGACCCCGACAACGGCGCCGATCTCGTCGAGGCGATCGTCGATTCGGCCGGCCAGAAAGGCACCGGACTGTGGACCGTCGAGAGCGCCCTCAACATGGGCGTGCCGGTTCCCACCATCTATGCGGCACTCAACGCCCGGGTGTTGAGCTCGCTGCGTTCACAGCGCCAGGCTGCCGAGGCCTTCCTGCCGGCAGTGCGGCCGGCGGCTACCCCCAGCCACGCCTTTTCACTCGGTGAGGGCAGCGACCTGAGCGATCTGCGCGATGCCACGATCCTGGCGGCCATGGCCAGCTATGCCCAGGGCATGGCCCTGTTGCAGGAGGCCAGCCAGCTGCACAACTACAACCTCGACTTTGCCGCGATCGGCCAGATCTGGAAGGGGGGCTGCATCATTCGTGCCCGTTTGCTGCAGCGCATCCAGAACGCCTACAGCGCCAACCAGGCCCTACCCAACCTGCTGATCGACCCCTGGTTTGCCGAGCAGGTCAACCGCCGCATCGGCGGCCTGCGCAGGATTGTGGCCGGCAGTGCACTGGCCGCGATCCCGGTGCCCTGCTTCAGCAGCACCCTCGACTACATCACCAGCTACGGCTCGGCGCGGCTGCCCCAGAACCTGGTGCAGGCCATGCGCGACTGCTTCGGCAGCCACACCTACGAGCGGGTCGACCGTGCCGGCAGCTTCCACACCGAGTGGTTGCCATGAGCAGCTACCGCCTGCAGGTCTGCAGCAGCCCCGACGAGCTCGCCCGTCAGGGCGCCCAGCAGATCGCTTCGTGGATTGATCAGGCCCTGGCCGAACGCGATCGTGCCCAGATCGCCCTCGCCGGCGGGGAGACGCCCAAGGCGGCCTATCGCCTTTTGGCACGCCAGCATCTGCCCTGGGATCGCGTGGATGTGCTGCTGGGGGATGAGCGCTGGGTCAGCGCCGACGATCCCTCCAGCAACGCCCGCATGCTGCGCGAGACCCTGCTCGCCCCCGGCGAGCCCGGCGCAGCAGCCCGCTTTCACCCGGTGCCCACCGATCGGCCCGATCCGGCAGCTTCGGCAGCGGCGTTTGCCGAGGTGCTGCAGACCCTTTGCCCCGGCCGCCCGCCCCAACTCGATCTCGTGCTGCTGGGTCTGGGGGATGACGGCCACACCGCCTCCCTGTTTCCCGGCACCGCCGCGCCCACGGTCATCGATCGCTGGACCACCATCGGCGAGGGCAAGGGCTTGCCGCGGGTCACGCTGACGGCGCCGGTGTTGAGTGCCGCCAGGCGGGTGCTGTTTCTGGTCAGCGGTAGCGGCAAACAACTAGCCCTGGCCAGGCTG
>VGPQ01000082.1 GCA_016882555.1 Cyanobacteria bacterium M_surface_7_m2_040 | reverse complement strand
ATCAACCCAGGGAGGAGCCACCGATGGCTGACACCCCACCTCAGCACCCGTAGAAGCACCGCTGACTGCAGGCCCCTGCTCCAACAGTCTCACCAAACTTTGGGCGGGTCGTTCAGCTGAACGACGCTCCATCTGCACCGCCACAGGTGCCCCAGGAGATCACCGCTTAACCCTTGGTTTCCTTGGCCCCAGGCGCCAACGCCAGCAGCTTCACCCCCACAGCCATGACCTCGTTGAAGGCTTCATGACCCCTGGGCACCGCCCGGGGGTTTTTGATCGATCGGCACCGGCCATGCTCACAGATGCGGCCGCAGCAGTTCGGCCAGTGCCATGGCGCTGCCGATGGCTCCTTCCACACGCCCAAAACCGCGCGTCTCGACGTAATCGCCGCAGAAGCCGATGCGGCTGTGGGGGCACAGTTGCAGCTCCGTGGGCAGCCCAGGGCGCTGCGGGAAGGCGGCACCCCAGCGCATGAGCTGGCAATCAGCACCGCTGGTGGGCAACTCCAGCGCCTGCTGCAGGGCCTCATCGAGGGCAGCGATCACGGCCGCTTCGGCCTGGGCGTCGGGGGCGGCGCCGAGCAGCTGCGCGGCCGATGAGCGCGATCCATACACGTGCCGGTGGCGATCGGCAAACGCGGCGCTCGATTCGGCTACCACGGCCCAGCGGCCATCGGCTTGCGCCTGCAGCGACACCCGCCGCAGGTCCCAGCGCTGCTGGGCTTCTGGGGTGAACTGCAACAGCCGCCAGGGCTGCTGCTGCCAGGCGGGCGTCAGCTCGGGCGGCAGGCTCAGCAGCAGGTTGCTGCTGGCCGTGGACTCCATGGCCGCGAGCGCAGCGGCGGCCTGATCCAGCAGGGGGTCACCCAGCTGGACTGCAGCCTGTTGCAGCGGCACCCCATCCCAGCCAAACACCTGCTGGCAGCGCGGATGGGTCAGCAAGGTGCCGCTGAGCACCAGCCAGCGGCAGCGCAGCAGCTCTGCACCGTTGGCGTCGTCAAGGCTCCAGGCGCTGCCATCGCCCTGGGGGTTCGGCCGCAGCCGGCGCACCAGGGTGCTGCTGCGCAGCGCGGTGGGGCCGGGTTGGGCTGCCGCCAATGCCAGCAGCCCAGCGGCGAGCTGGTGCATGCCGCCGCACCCCTGCCACAGCTGCCCGGCTGTGAAGCCATCGCTGATCGGCGGGCCGATCCGGCCCGAGCCATCGAGGCTGCGGATTGCTCCGCGGAACGGTGCGATCCAGCCCCCCTCCACCAGCCCAGAGAGCAACGGGGAGCGCGGCGCCTCAGCGGTCAGGTTGAACAGCGGCGCCCCGTGGTTGATCAGCAGACCGGTGTTGTGCCGCGAGCGGCGGCTGGCGGCCCGGCCTTCCTCACCACGGCCGCTCTCGAGCAGCACGATCGAACCGCCCCACCCCTGCTGCCGCAGCGCAACCACCAGGCTGCAGCCGGCGATGCCGGCACCCACGATCGCCAGGTCGGTCAGCTGGCTGGAGTCAGTGGCGCTGGTTTCAGGCACGATCCGAACGCTCCTGCGCCAAGCAGGGCCCTTGGACAGACCCTAGGGATGCCGCCAACAGTCCTGCTAACAGCGCCGCAACCTCGCCACGACCTCAGCGGCTGCCCTGGCTGACGGCCTGCAGGTTGGCCGGCAAAAACACCGCCCACGACAACCAGGAGCTGCACTGGCGCTCGCCCTGGCAGCCGCTCTGGGGCCACACGTTCTGGCTGCCATCCAGCGGCGGTTGGGCGCTGATGTCGGCCAGGCGGAAATCAACGGGCAGGGCATTGAGGATGCCCGCCCCGGAGAGTTCGCCATCGGCGGCGTCGGCGATGATTGCCGAGCGCAGGGCCACCACCGCCTGGGTCTTCAGCGTGGCGTAGGGCACGTAGCTGCGGGTCTGCTCATCGAGGAAGCGCTCGCCTGCTTCCGAGTAGAGGAAACGGCTCAGGGGGATCAGATCCACCGCATAGGGCTTGGCCAGACCCTGGCGCACCTGCAGTGCGGTCCAGCCGGAGCGGTTGAGCCCCCCTTCAAGCCCGCGGTCGGGGATCTCGCCGCTGCTCACAAAGGTGTTCAGCGCTTCTGGACTGGTGGTCCAGACGGCGGCGCCCGTGTTCCAGCGCACCGGGGCGGCATCACCCGCCCGCGCCGGCATGGGCACGGTGGCTGCAACGGCGGCGCAGCTGAGCAGCAGGGCCGTGCCGGCGAGAGGAAGGGTCAGGCGGTTCGCCATGGTCAGGCCGGCGATTCGCCGGATGTGCGGGAGCGAACCCTATGGATCCATGGCCGGGCTGGAGCGCTGCTGAAGGGCTTCTGCTCCAGCCGTGCTGCAGCTCAGTCTTCTGGGTACAGCAGGCCGGCGAGTTCATCGGCATCGACGTCGTAGACCCGCGCGAGGGTCGTCTCGATGGCGCTGGTCACCACATCAGGCAGAAAGCGCATCGCGTTGAGGGCGTCGTCGACGATCTCGTCGCTCAGCAGCTTGTCGCCGCCGAGCTTCTCATCGTTGATCACCGCCATCACCCAGCTCTGGTAGGCCGTGACCAGATCGGCGAACTCAAGATCGGGATCGTTGAGGTCCAGGGCCATGGGGCCAAGCTCCAGCAGATGTCTGCAGTCTGCCCTGTGGAGGCCGAGCTGGCAGTGTGGCGTCAGTGTGCGTGGTTGCCATGAGCGGCCTTCCCAGCCGTGAGGCCCTGCAGGGCACGCTGGTCGACTTCGCCATCGCCGAGCTGGTGCGGCAGCACCGCAGCAGCTTTGAGCCGCTGTGGAGCAGCGAAAGCTGGGCCAAGTTGCTGATCTGGCTGGCGCTCAACTGCGGCTGCAGCGGCGATGAGGCCGCGCTCAAGGCCTTTGCCGAGGCCCTGGGGCCGGCGCTCACCGGTCGCATGCGGCGGGTGTTCTTTGAGCGCGATCTCGCTGATCTGGATCTGCAGGTGATGGCCGATCCGGCCGAGCAACAGGTGTTGGTGTTGCCCCAGGGCCCCGAGCCCAACGTGCTGGAGCAGGGTCGCATTCGCCAGGCCCTCGAGCGCACCGGTTTGCTCGAGCGGGTGGCTGAGCCTGAGCGCTGGCAGCATCTGGATGCCGTGGTGGCGATCCCCTGGTGTTGAGGCGACTCAGGCCTGATCGGCTGGCTGGGTCGCGATCGTGTATTGCACCTGCTGCGGGAACGGGATCTCGATGCCCTCACGTTGGAAGGCATGCCAGATGGCCTGGTTCACTGCGCTGCAGATCGACACGTTGTCCATCGGGTTGGCGATCCAGAAGCGCAGGCCATAGTTGATCGCCGAGTCGCCGTAGTTCAGCAGTAGGCCTTTGGGAGCTGGTTGCTTCAGCACCCGCGGCACGCTCAGCGCCGTGGCCTCGAGCAGGGCGATCACCAGCGCCGGGTCGTGGTGGTAGGCGGCGCCCACGCTCACCTGGCTGCGGCGCATGCGGTCGCTGGCGGTGTAGGTGGTGGCGGCTTCGGTAAAGAAGGTCTGGTTGGGGATCAGCAGCTCGGCGTTGTCGCGGTCGCGCCACAGCAGGGTGGCCCGCAGCCCCAGCTTGCGCACTTCGCAGGGATCACCGTCGAGCATCAGCACCTCCCCCGGGCGCACCGAGCCTTCGAACAGCAGCCACAGGCCGCTGACGAAGTTGGAGAAGACCTCCTTGATGCCGAAGCCCAACCCCACCGACAGGCCTCCGGCCACGGCAATCAGGGCCGTGGTGTTGAGGCCCAGGTGCACCGCCACACTCACCAGGCCCAGGCCCACCACCGCGTAGCGCAGCATCAGCTCGGTGGCCTTGCGGCTGCCATCGCTCATCCGCACCGCCCGCTGCAGCAGCCAGGCCAGCCCCACGGCCGGTGGCCCGCAGCCCACCAACACCAGATAGATCACCAGCAGGGCGTTGAACACCTTGCCCGCACTGACGGAGACATCGAACACCTGTCCCATGGGGGCCAGGGCCAGATCCTGCAGGCTGTCGACCTCGCTGATCAGCACCATGGCGCCCAACAGCAGGTAGCCCGGCCGCAGCAGCCGGCTCTGTAGCTGGTGCAGCTGATCCTGGGGCAGCCAGCGCCGCAGCACGTGGTTGAGCACATCGAGCCCGTACCAGCCCAGCCACAGCTGGGCCAGCAGCAGGCTGAAGCCGCCGGGCAGACCCAGCTGTTGGAGGGCCAACCCAGCAGCCCCAGCAGGGCAACGCCCACCGGCGTGTAGGCCAGCTGCGGCCAGGCCTGCAGCCAGCGCCGCTGGCGCGCCTGGCGGTTGAGCAGCACCACGACCGCTGTGATCAGCAGCTGCACCAGCAGCGCGGGCCGCTCCAGATAACCCAGCCAGCCCACGACTTCGAGGTAGAGCTCCTTCATGGCTGCCCTCGCAGGATGTGCACCAGTTGATTTCCGGTGGACACCGGGTTGTCTTCACCGAAGACCAACTCGGTGATCTGAGTCTGCGTTTTGTTAATGCGAGCTCTGTTGTTCTGCAGCAGTCGGCTGAGCATGTTGGTGCGTTGGCCATGCCTGATGGCGATCGCCATGGCCCGCAGGGCCGGGGAGCTGTTGACCGGCACCCCCACAAAGCGGTTGGCGGGCAGCGCCACCTGACTGCCGATGCCCAAGTTGCGTTGGCTGAGGGGATTGATGCTGAAATGACTGAAGGCCAGCGCTCGCTTGCGGCCGGCCCGGCTGGAGCTTTTGCCGAGGGCCAACAGCCGCACCTGGTTCAGGGGGCTGGCGTCCCCCCAGTTGCCCTTCGGCAGGTTGCCGATCCCCAGGGCCGCGCCCAGGTGCTTGCTCAGCCGGGGCAGGGCTGTGCTGGGGCACGGAATCCAGTCGAGCCGGCCCGCCAGGAAATCAACTTCGGCCGATTCGTAATTCGGGTAAAAGGTCACCTTCTGAACGGCGTTGGCCTGTTGCAGCCAGGCCAGCCAGCGGTCAATCCCCTGCCGTGCGCTGGCCGTGGGAATCTGGCCGGCTGCGGCCTGAATGAGCCCCTCCAGGGCACCCAGGCTGCCCGCACTCCAGATCAGATCGGTGAGCTCGATCGAGAGGCCGATCGGGCTTCCGTTGGCACTCACGCTCAGCAAGGTCTGGATCGAGTCGGGTGGCTTGGGCAGCCGCCTGCTGTTGAAGCAGGCGAGCTGGCTCTGCACGGCCAGTGGGATGCCGGCAAGCCTCCCCTTGCTGTCGCGCAGCCGCTCAATCTCCTGGCTGGGGAACGGCTTGAGCTGTTCGGCTGTGGCCGGGAAGGGATCGGTGAGGCCCTGGTTCAGCAGCTGAACGGCCGTCTCACCATTCACCAGTAACAGATCAGGACCGAGGCCGGCCCGGGTGCGCCGGTGCATCACCGCTTCGATGCGCTCCCTGGGGTAGAGGCTGAACTGGAAGTGGGTGCTGGGGTGCAGCTGGCGAAAGCCCGTTTCCAGCAGTCCGATGCGTCGCCTGGACTCCTGCAGCAGTTCGCCATCGATCGTCTGGTCGCGGCTGGTGGCGATGGCCAGGTACAGCACATTGGGCAGCCCATCGCTGCTGTTGCAGCCCACCAGCGTGAGGCTGCTGATGACCAGGCTGAATGCCGTGGCCCGGGTGCGCTGTCGCTGGGCGGGCTGAATGGGGCGCTGCGGCATGGCATGGACGCGTGCGCCCATCATCCCGGCGATGGGGCCACTTTGCGAGCATGGCCCGAGTGCCAAGCGCTGTTGCTGTGACCGAGGCCATCGCCGCCCACGCTGCTGCTGAGGCGGCCCTGCCCAAGACCTACGACCCGGCGGGTACCGAAAGCCGCTGGCAGCATGCCTGGGAGACGAGTGGCGCCTTTCACCCCGACCCGGCGGCCGCCGGCGAGCCGTTTGCGGTGGTGATCCCGCCGCCCAACGTCACCGGCAGCCTGCACATGGGCCACGCCTTCAACACGGCCCTGATCGACACGATCGTGCGCTTCCAGCGCCTGGCCGGCAGGAACGTGCTGTGTCTGCCCGGCACCGACCACGCCTCGATCGCGGTGCAGACGATCCTCGAGAAGCAGCTCAAGGCAGACGGCCTGCGCAAGGAGGACCTGGGTCGTGAGGCGTTTCTCGAGAAGGCCTGGGCCTGGAAGGCCGAGAGCGGCGGCACGATCGTGGGCCAGTTGCGGCGCCTGGGCTATTCCGTTGACTGGCAGCGCGAGCGCTTCACCCTCGACGCCGGCTGCAGCGCCGCGGTAGTGGAAGCCTTCAGCCGCCTGCAAGAGCAGGGGCTGATCTACCGCGGCGAATACCTGGTCAACTGGTGCCCCGCCTCGGGCTCGGCGGTGAGTGATCTGGAGGTGGAGATGAAGGAGGTGGACGGCCACCTCTGGCATTTCCGTTATCCGCTGAGTGGCGGTGCTGCGGCTGATGGCCGCACCCACCTGGAGGTGGCCACCACCCGGCCGGAAACCCTGCTGGGCGA